>NZ_JBQCDF010000008.1:0-12541 GCF_051961495.1 Cytophaga sp.
ACAAAGCGTAACAGAACGCATACAAGACTAAGCTAGAAGTTGGTCGTAAATGTCTTTGATCTCAACGGCTGCATTTTCCCAGGTACAGTGCTCCAGGTCAAAATGCGCGTTTGCCGAAACGGTTTTTGCAAACGCCGGATCCTGTAAAAGCATCAGGATATAATGCGCCATTTTATCGACATCCCAGAAATCAACTTTTAATGCACCGATCAATACCTCTGACACGCCCGATTGTTTGGATACTACACACGGCACGCCAAACTGCGCGGCTTCCAGCGCTGACAAACCAAAGGGTTCGGAAACCGATGGCATGCAGTATACATCAGCCATGGCAAGCAGGTCGTGGATCTTTTCTTTACTTAAGAAACCCGTGAAATGTATATTTAAACCTAAGTGCTTGTGTGCACCGGTTTCGATCAGTTCTTTCAGTTTATCTCCCGTACCGGCAACAACAAAGCGGGCCATCGGATATTCCTTCAATACTTTGGAAGCAACTTCAATGAAGTATTCCGGACCTTTCTGCTGCGTTACGCGGCCAATGAACAAAACAATTTTTTCAGGGAAAGGCTTTTCGATTTTGAACGGTTTGATCTTTTCCACTCCGTTGTGCACGGAGTGGATCTTACGGGGATTGATGCCGTAATGCCTGATAGCGATGCTGCCGGTATAATCGCTTACCGGCAGGATCACATCGGCCATTTCCATAGCATGTTTTTCTACCTGGTATACCCAGTTGTTATTATTACCCTGGTTGCGGTCGTACTCTAACGAGTGTACATGCAGCACTAATGGTTTACCTGTGCGCTGTTTGATCTCAACACCCGCCAGCATGGTCATCCAGTCGTGGCAATGGATCACATCGAATTTCCAGTCCATGCACATATCCGCGCTGATGGTCGCATATTCGATGACCTTCTGTATCGTGTCTTCACCATACAAGGCATCAATTTCAAACGGTTTATAAAACTCCGTGCGGACTACTTTTTTCGTACGGGATTTTTTAACCTTTTTCGTTGTGGCTACAGGAGCTGCAACGCTTGAAGGATAAGGTAAAATATTGGCCGGAAGGGTATAAACGTTTTCCAGTTCCGCATAGAAATCGGTCTGGAAATCTTCCCGGATACGAACCCGTTCCTGTTGATTTAATCCAATAATATCGATCTGGTTGAGAAGCAGGGAATGATCGCTTTTAGGCAGAATTAACGTCAGGTTTACCTGTTTTGCAAGCGCCTTGCTCAAGCCCAGGCAGGCAACTCCCAATCCTCCGTTGATAATCGGAGGAAATTCCCAACCCAACATTAAAACCTTTGTTTTTTTCATAGCAGCGACAAAATGCGCGAGCGGTTATAAAATTCCTGTTCTTAAAAATACGCCTCACAGAGATAAAAACCTATGATAAACAGATGAAACTTTAAAAAAGGCGCTGTTTAACATAAGTTATTGAAATTTTCGTCTGCGATTGTAAGAAAAATACAATTATTAGGTTCGCAATAGCCTTTTTTTTATTCTATTTTAGTGTGTAGAAAGAAACTGTATTAGAGAAATAGGAATTGTATGGAAAGTTACATGAATATCAATCACGACAAGCAGGCTTTACAACAGAATGCCGGTGTCGTGGAAAGGTGGGAGAAGATTGAAAACCGTTTTTATTTCTATGGACAGCAGACAGTTTTAGAGGTCAAGATAGTTTCAGACGGCGTTATCCGCTTTCGTTTTTCCGCCTTGGGAAACTTTCACCGGGATTTTTCATATTCGCATGCCCAGCATTATCAGCAGCACATCGAACAGCTGGAGGTAAGTGAAGAGGAAGAATATTTTGTTATTAAAACAGCAAAGCTTGATTGTGAAATTCAGAAGGAGCGCATGCTCATTAAAATTCTGGATAAGAAAGGCCTGGTGATTTCTGAAGACGAGAAAGGATTCCATTGGGAAGAACACAAAAAGCACGGCGGCGAGATTGTTTTCAATACACGCAAAGGCCAGGCCGGTGAACGTTTCTACGGTTTGGGTGATAAGCCAACGGATACTGATATCCGTGAAAAACGTTTTGAAAACTGGGGTAAGGATACCTATGCCTTTGGTAAAGATTCAGACCCTTTGTATAAAAATATTCCCTTCTTTATCGGGATGCACCATAAAGTAGCGTATGGAATTTTCTTCGATAATTCATTCCGTACATTTTTTGATTTTGGTTTTGAACGTAAGAATGCCACATCGTTCTGGGCGCAGGGCGGTGAAATGAATTACTATTTCATTTATGGTCCGGAACTGCTGAACGTTGTACAGACATATACTGAAATGACCTGTAAGCCGGAAATGCCGCCTTTGTGGGCATTAGGCTTCCACCAGTGTAAATGGAGTTACTATCCGGAAAAACAGGTGCGTGAAATTACTTCTGAATTCCGTACCCGTAAAATCCCCTGCGATGCATTTTATCTGGACATCGATTATATGGATGGATTCAGATGCTTTACCTGGCATCCGGAACATTTCCCGAAACCGAAAAAAATGATCCAGGACCTGGAGGCGCAAGGTTTCAAAACGGTTGTGATTATTGATCCCGGTATAAAAATAGATCCGAATTACTGGGTATATAAAGAAGGTCTGGAGAAAGGATATTTCTGTAAACGCATGGATGGTCCGCTCATGAAAGGGGCTGTATGGCCGGGCGAATGTAACTTCCCGGACTTTACGCGTCCGGAAGTGCGTGAATGGTGGGCAGGTTTGTTTGAAGGCCTGATGGATACCGGGGTGCGCGGCGTGTGGAACGATATGAACGAACCGGCAGTATTTGAGATTGAAACATTCCCGAATGATGTGCGCCACGATTACGACGGCGATCCCTGCAGCCACAGAAAAGCGCACAACGTGTATGGCATGCAGATGGCGCGCGCCACATATGAAGGCGTGAAGAAATTCGGTGAGAATAAACGTCCGTTTGTGATCACACGTTCCGGTTATTCCGGTTTGCAGAAATATTCTTCGGTATGGACGGGTGATAACGTTGCTTCGTGGGAACACCTGGCGATCGCGAACAACCAGTGCCAGCGGTTAAGTGTATCCGGTATTTCGTATTGCGGAACAGACATCGGTGGTTTCATCGGTTCACCTTCGGGGGAATTGTTTGTACGCTGGATCCAGCTGGGGATTTTCCATATGTTCTGCCGTGTGCATTCATCCGGTGATCACGGCGACCAGGAACCATGGTCGTTTGGTGTGGAAGTGGAATTGCTGACGAAGAAATTCATTGAGCTGCGTTATAAACTGCTGCCGTATATTTATACAACGTTTTACCAGCATGTACAGACAGGTATGCCGACACTGCGTCCGCTGCCGTTTGTAGCGCAGGACGATACGGAGACTTACAACAGACAGGATGAATTCTGCATGGGCGAGAATTTACTGGTATGTCCGATCCTGGCAGAGAAAGTGGATGGCCGTTGGTTGTATCTGCCGGAAGGCAAGTGGTACTACTATTGGGATGACCAGGAGTTTGACGGCAAGCAGGAAGTGTGGGCGGAAGCAGCCCTTGACCGTGTACCCTTGTTTGTAAAAGCCGGCGCGGTGATTCCTATGGCGCCGGTTATGCAGTATGTAGGTGAGTTTGATCCGGAAGCTTTGTTCCTGCATGTATATGTAAACAGCGGTGAATATTCAAGCTATCTGTACGAAGACAAAGGTGATGGCTATGAATACACAGAAGGTGTGTATTGCTATAAAACATTTGTGACACATGGCGACAAAAAATCATTCACTATTACACAGAACATTGAAGGTTCGTACAATCCGGTTTACAATACCTACGAGATCATGATACATGGCCTGAACTTTACGCCGAAGAGTTGTGAGGTAGACGGTGAGAAAGTTCATATAGATGTGATCAACCCCGATAAAAACCTGATCCGTATTGATGTGGACAAAGGCTTCGGAAAGATTGTGATAAAGTAATTATGAATTATAAATTATGATCCGCTGAGGTGGAATAAATTAAAAGTCGTCGGTTTGCGTTGTGAGCCGACGACTTTTTATTTAGCCTGTCTGAATCAGGATGTACAGCATTCTCTCTGGCGCGGGTCTTTAGCGGAGGGTGACTCGTGTCTATTATTCTGTAGTCCGCCGCGGCGGATTGCCAAATGATAGGCACCAGTCAAAGACTGGCGCCAGAGTAGGTTGGTGTATGTTAGGTTGTAAGTTGTCATCGCCGGCATAAGTTCATATATTGCAACAGACACTATGGCAAAATCAAACAACACACCAGGTAATTCACAGCAGTCCGACAAGCTGGTTGTAAAAACCAACACGCACGAGAATCCTTATACATCTGCAGACATGCAGCAAAAGATGCTGCAGCCACGGAAGCTAAGTTCTTATTTTGTTGTGCTGATTGATAGCGGGACGATCACCTATAACCTCGACCTGAAAGAGATTACACTCACAAATGGGCAAGTGCTGTTCGGAATGCCTAACCAGGTTTTTATACCGCCGCAAAAAGCAGACAATCTAAAATATTTCAAAGTATTGTTTGATGAAAATACACTAGCCTTGCTGCCGCAGCAGTTTCCTTTTTTAATCAACCCGCTTCATACACAAACAATCCTGTTTGATGATGCGGCCCGGCAACGGGTAAGAAAGTCGTTTGAGATGCTGGATCAGATGCTGCACACAGATGAACAGCAGACCGACACCGAAATCATCCTTGCTTATCTGAATGCGTTGCTGGTAGAATTGAACAGCGCCTATTTCAGAAACACACAAACCGACACCGGCAATATTGTAAATAATAATCTTGCAAAATTCATAGAGTTTAAATTGGTGGTGGAAACACATCTTACCGAGCAGCCTTCCATCCATATCATTGCAGAGAAGCTGGCACTAAGTACCAACAGTCTGTACCGCATCGTAAAAGAATATGCAGGTGTTTCCCCGAAGGATTTTTTTACGAAGCGTTTGATGACGGAAGCACAGCGTAAACTGCATTACTCCAACCTTTCGGTAAAAGAACTGGCCTATGAAATGGGCTTTAATGACCCCGATTATTTTTCACGTCTGTTTAAAAAGAGCACCGGCAAAAGCGTAAGCGAGGTGCTGGCATCCCGGCAGGATTTGTCAGGCGAATAAATGGATTTGTCCAGCCGCGCTGTTTTTGCACCCGCTATTTTTGCTGCATACATTTTAAAACAACAACAGTATGAAAACAGCATTCGTAACGGGCGCGAACAAGAGTATCGGTTTTGAAACAGCACGTCAGCTTGCGCAGCAGGGGATCTATGTGTATCTCGGTAGCCGGGATTTAGGCAAAGGCATTGCAGCGGTTAGTCAATTAAGGTCTGAAGGGTTAATAAATGTTGAAGCCATTCAGCTGGATGTTACCGATGATGCATCTGTAGAGCATGCCCGTGCGGCAATCGGGAAGAAAACAAAGGTGCTTGATATCCTCATCAACAATGCCGGCATATATGGTGGTTATCCGCAGGAGGCGCTGAATGCAACGATCGATCAGTTTAAAGCGGCCTACGATGCCAATGTGTATGGCGTCGTTCGGGTGACGCAGGCATTTATGGATCTGCTGAAAAAATCTGCAGAACCCCGCATTGTCAATGTCAGCTCCAGTCAGGGATCCATTACCCTCCACAGCGATCCTGCCTACAAATACTACGACTACAAAGGCGCTGTTTATCTTTCTTCCAAAGCAGCGCTGAACATGTACACCGTTGTGCTGGCCTACGAACTCAAAGGCAGTAACTTCAGAGTGAATGCTGTTTGTCCCGGTTATACCAAAACCGATTTCAACGGTCACCGCGGCCCCGGCAGCGTTGACGTTGCAGCAAAAAGAATTGTGAAGTATGCCTTGATCGGCAACGACGGACCCACAGGAAAATTCTTCAGCGAAGAAAACAATCCGGAAACGGGAGAGATTGCGTGGTAGTTCTTATTACTAACGTAATTTAAGGAATTGTAAATTCCTGTTATCTGGCTTCGGTTCCGGGAATTGGGTGAAAGGAATGTATTTATTGTGCTGCTCTTGAACTTTTTATTACATTTGAACAGATGGATTCTATATCGTTGCAAACACAAGTTTGATGAACATGTATTTTAATAAATTTGAGATAGAGACAACAATGAATAAAGCAGAGCTAATTGGAAAGCTCCATACGATTGTTTATACAGATAAACTCCCGTTATTGAATTTAACCTTCAGTCTTGACTTTAAAGGTAAACCATTTTTTGGGAAAATTAATAGTGATACATTTGATATCATGCCAGTCATTGAAGGACGGAATTCATTCGCCCCTGTAATGAAAGGAGAAATTACTGGTGAAAATCCAAGCCGGGTTTTAATAAAGATGCGGTTACATATAGCTGTAATAATATTCCTGACGCTAATCACTTTATTCATTCTTGCAACAGCAATAAGTAATCCGCAAAACGGCGGATTGGTCATACTGCCAATTATTTATCTGTTCGTAATATATATGTACGTAAAAGAAAGTAACAAGTACAGAAGAAAAATTGAAGATGAACTCAGTTCTTCGGAATTTGTAATTACTAAGCCAAGATAAATAAGGATTTTGTAATCCGGTATAATCTTCTTTCACAGCGGTCTGTGGCACACAAAACGCCAATGGTAAACTGTCATGTCCTGAAATAGCTAAGCAATGTATCAATTAAGTCCTGATTTTTTATACAGTTGTGTTTGGTGATCCTTGCGATCATATCGAAGCTTTCCTTGTGCCATTATAATTCCTGTCAGCACCTTCTTAATATCTCTTAACATAAGTAAATAAAAACACCTCGTTTTGCTGCGTTTTCTTTCAAAAAAAGAATAATCAACGAAGGACCCTGGGCTCTCCCTGGGCGGAGACCGGGAGGAAGCTGGGCGGAGCCTGCACGGAAGTTTGTTTGCTTCTGTCTGTTCGCCCGGCGAATGTACTCGGACAGATCGCTTACAAGAAAGGCTGTATTGAAACTGTTATTGAACATCTGAAAACGTGGGAGAATAAAGAGTTGGTGTTACAGGCGCTTGATGAGATCATTGATGTGCACGGCCGTTACAAAGACTTCGCGATTCTGACACAGGAAGAAACGATAAAGTATATAGATAAAATTACAGGAAGAAGAAGTAGTCGAACGAGCTCTTCGGAATTTGCATTCGCCGCGGCGTAACAGCCACGGAGGGAAGAGACTCAATAACGTAATCTTTATACATTTTTTTGAAAAGCTGTAAAAGTTTATTTAACGGCTAGCCTCAACTTTGCATCCGTAAGCATTCTTTTATACAGAAGAATGGACAATCCTAACGATCAACTTAAATCAGCACACACATGAAAACGATCCGGTTTGTGATTTTTGTTGCATTCACCATGCTTGCTGCAGGTTTGAATGCGACTGCGCAGGGTTACAAGGCGCAATTTCCGATGCAGATGGATACGGCAGGCGTGATCAGAGATGCCTCCGGTGCTACATTTGCTACTATCTCCAAAGATAGCATCATCAAAAACAGTCAGGGTGAAAAGATCGCGTTTATAGACCGCAGCGGAAACCTCGTGGATGCCAATGGCAAAATACTGGGCAAGGCTGCCAAGAACGGCGATTTTAAAAGCATCGACGGACAGGTGGAATACATTGTGAAACCTACCGCTGACGGTGCATACTGCGAAGTATATGACAAGGCCGGGAAGAAAGTACTAACTGTTCCTAAAAATTATAAAGAACAGGCAAGTACCATGGCATATATACAAAAGCAGATGTGCATGCCTAAGAAATAAAAGCATTTAAGATTTCGTTTATGTTGTTATAGGGGTGATGGAGTAATCTGTCATCCCTATTGTTTTTGGGGATGAGAGTTAGGAAGGTGAGGTTGGTGGCGCCCGGGATATATTTGTCCATTATGTTAAAATGCCGCAGGACTAAACAACAACCATGGCGGGAAAATTGCAGAGGAAATTTTCTACCGCAGTAAGTCATGACCCCAGCGGGGTCACATGTTTATAGCTAACATCATATTCAAAAACATACGTCCGATACCGAAGGTATTTTTAGTAAAAGCAATACCTTCGGTATTGGGCGTAAGAAATACATCTTATATATTTTTCTATAAAGATGCGACCCCGCTGGGGTCGGTATTAAAAACAATATTCAAATGTTTGTTGGTGTTCTGTGTGCCACAGATACGGTGAGGGAATGGTGGGCACCTGCGCCGCCGAGGACAAAGACTGGCGCCAGTGTGAGGGCAATCCTTTTAATCCTTTAATCCGGCAATCCTGATTCAGACTATTACAATCCCATAAATCCCAATTCAGACAATAGACAAACAAAAAGGAGCCCGCTTATTCAACGGGCTCCTTTCGACTTTTGCTGATTGGAAAATCGGCTTTAACAGGTAAACAATCTATTATCGGATAACGGTAATATTCGTGACTTTTTTATCGTTGACAACGATTACATAATAACCGGCATCTGCCAGGGAGCCGTCGGCTTTGGTTCCGTACCACACAGCCGGTACGCTCAGCTGTACAATCGTATGGCCACTCAGGTCAATGATCTTAGCTGTACCTGTTTGCTCAATAAAATACGAATTCATCTGCGGATCACCGGATGGCATGATTACCGGATCGCAGCCCGCAGGTTTCTTTATCGTTGCAACAGTATCAATGCCGCAGTTGTTTGCATCGCGGATGGTGTAGGTATACTGGCCTGGAGCCAGCTTCGTAAAATCACCGCTTGTACTTACAACCGGATCAGCAGCAGCTAATGGAGTCAGTGTGTACGTATAAGGAGCTGTGCCGCCAGCCATTACTACAATTGACTGAACCGTAGCGCCAATCTTGCAATCGTTGAACGGTACATTGAATGAATAGGAAGTCAGGTCAATGCAATTGGTAATGTCAATGTCCCACAGACGGTGTGATAGTGTCAATAACGGCAGATTCGGATTCGTGATGTTTACATAATAACTGCCCGCATCTGATTGTTGTGCCGAAGGGATCACCAGCGGTGCAGCAGTCGTGGTCGTTAAAGCCGCTGCATCTTTGAACCAGCTGTATACATTGCTTGTAACAGCAGCATCTTCTGTAATGTCAAAAGAGATCGGGTGTTTCAAACGGATTGTCCGGCTGCTGTACACACCGATGCTGTCCTGCGGACTGTAAGAGAAATCAGTTATACCAGGCATGGTTGTTATTGGTAACAGATCTTCAAACGTAAGCTTGTTGCTGGCAATCTCCACATTAGCCAGGTTCGGCTTATTGGTAAGCGTTGGCAGGTTTGTAAGCAGGTTATTGGATGCATACAGGCCGGTAAGTGAAGTATTTGCTGATAAGGCCGAAAGATCTGTAATGTTATTCTCCCAGCAGTATAACTTAGTCAGCTTGGTTAATGCGCTTAAACCTTTGATCTCTGAGATCCCGGTCTGATGGCAGTGCAGTTCCAGCAGGTTTGCATTCGGAGAAAAATCCGGCAGGCTTGTAAACGGATTATCGCCAATGAGGATATAACGGATATTTGTTAACGCAGAAATGTCCGGCAGGATAGTTAATTTATTTGTTGTAAGAAATAAATAATCCAGTGAAGTCAATGCATTCAGTGGCGGCAGACTTACCAGTTTGTTGTTGTTCAGCTGCAGCTCCAATAAATTTTTCAGCGCTGAAAGATCCGGTAAGGTAGTAATCTGATTGTAGTTCAGGTAGAGATATTTCAGATTAACAGTATTCGAAATGTCCGGTATCGTTGTAAGACTGTTGAACGATGCATCAATTTTATAAACAGAAGAAAAGTATTCAATGCCTGTAAGGTCTGAAATACCGGCACCGATCAAGAGCAGATCGGCGGTGAAATTTTTTGCAGCCGTGGTGTTCAGTTTGGTTCCTGTCATTACGGAAGGATACGAACTCATGAGTTTATTTCTAAACGCCGGATCGGGGATGGTATATAATTGCGCGAAAGCGGTATTGCCCAGCATCAGCAGGAGGATACTGCCGAGCAGGAAGCTTTTTTTCAAACGCGCTATGTGTAATGCTGTTTTCAATTTATTTCGCAATGGTTACTTGTCCATTTTCTTTTGTGCCATCGGTGTATTCGGCAACATAAATATACAAACCTGCATCCAGATATTCACCTTTCTGGCTCAGGCCCTGCCATTCAAATACACCCTGCATCTGCGGCGTTCTGTATACCTGCTGTCCGGCCATGTTCACAATTGTAAGCGTATAGCTGATGTGGCCGCTGCCGGTGTATTTCCATATTTCACCTTTATCCGGTGCGAATACAGAAGAAAAAGGATTACATGTTTTTTCAGGAACTTCAACCGGATATGTTTTTGCACAGCCGGCCTGGTCAGTAATGTATAGCGTATAGGAATCCGCTGCCAGGTTAGAGAAGGCGTCGCTATTCTGCAGTGTCCTTGATTTATCAAGTCGTACGGTATACGGCGCAGCACCACCTTTAATGCTGCTCTGCGGAACACGGATGCTGCCGGTATTTTTATCCGGGCATGATGCGGCAATGCTGTAGGCAGCTTCGATATACACTGAAGCGCAAGGATCACTGTTTTGTGGTTCTTCCGTATGCTCAGCAAGAACATCTTCTGTCCTGCTATGCGGTACAGTTGCTGAAGAAACAGGCGTATTGTCGTTTAAATGGTGCAATACATCTGACTGATGAAAGGAGGTAGAATCAACAGTAGTTGCAGGTGTTGTCGTATTACCGGAAGTATGAGTAGCCGTTTCTGCGGCCAATACGTTATCCATTTTTATTTTTTCTGCGGCGCGTACACCTTCAGCTTTTTGAATCGATGTCTGATGTGTTGTGCTTTCAGGCGTTTTTTTATCTGCAGGATTATTCGATTTTGTCGCGAAGTACAACACAGAACTGCTCAGGGCAATAAAGCCGACAGCGATCGAAACAATTTTCCATTTACCGGAAGATGCATCCATTTTCTGAAGATCTGCCGACATCTGCTCGCGCAGGTCCTGCAGCGAAGCTCCTTTTACTACTTCATTCGCGATTTTCTGCAGCCGGACTTCTTCCGCAAATGCGGAATCACCGGCCATTTTCTGTTCGAAAGAACGTAAAGCATCGCCTTCTAATTCCCCATTGAGAAATAAATCAATTTGTTCGTATGTCTCTAATTCGGGTCTCAAAATCGTAATAAAGTTACTAATGACGGATTGCTTTTAACCAATTCCTTTAAATATTGTTTACACCTGTAGTGTGTTGTTTTTGCTACATTTTCACTGCTGTATCCCATTTTTTCCTTTACTTCTTTCATGGAACACTTTTCGTTAATGACATAATTCAGTACTTGCTGGCATTTTTCATCCAGTTTACTGAATACGTTTTTCATGGCCAGTGTTTTTTCCCTGCTGATCAGATCTTCTAAATGATCAAAGTCTCCGGATATGGATGCGAACTGTTCGGGCGACTCATAAGAGGCAAATTTTTTCTGCCGCCTGACTTTATCGATCCATAGATTCCTGGCTACGCTGTAAATGAATGAATCAATGGAATACGTTTCATTGAATTTCTGTGCACGTACCTGATTGAAGAATATGATGACCGCATCCTGGAATATATCGTTCGCATCATCTTTGCTTCCGCTATTCTTGAGAATATATTTGCGCACCTTAACCAGACTTTCATCGTACAGATAAGAAAGTGCTTTATTATTATCTCCTTTTCGAATACTTTCTAATATTTCTTTATCTTTCTGTGCCACCTTATAAAACAGCTACGGTTTGTTACTGAAAAGGTAAACACAAATTTTATTTAATAAGCACATTTATAAAAAAATAGTAACTTCGAACGATTTTATTGAATTAAAAGGTGAAAAAAGTTGCATCGATTGGGTTTTGTATGGTTTTTCTGTTGGATCTCGTATTCAATGGCTATGCTCAATCCGGCGACTCCAATCCGATTGTTTTTGATCAGTTTTTTAAGAATTATTACATGATCAATCCTGCCAGTATGGATAGTATCGGTAAGGTGCAGATCGCTCTCGGTAACCGTTCATTAACAGGTTTGTTTGAAGGTGTAAACCGTTTGTATGCGGATGTGAATCTACGTCTCAATCATGCTTCCCTGTCACAATTCAGTCGCATCGGTGCACTGGTTATTACCTATAATGACGGGGCTTTCATCAACCGTACACGGGCGTATGTCAGGTATTCTTACACAACTTCTTTAGGTGCACGCTCGTCGGTTTCTGCAGGAGGTTCGGCGGGTATAGTGAATTATACTTTCCTGGGTTCGCAGGCTGGCGGCGGCGGTTCGGCATCAGCTTTCGATGGTAACCTGGGCTTATGGTACATCCGTCCGAAGTTGAAAATAGGTGTATCATACCAGCAAATGGTCCGTTCTATCCTTACTCCGGTAAATCAACGTTTTGAATTAATTCCGTATATGAATTTCAATGCTACCTATGAGTCCTATATAGGTGCACATGTGATGCTGACCACGCATGGATACGTCCGCTATCAATCTACAGAATATTACGATGTACAGCTTGCTCCGCTTTTTTTATTCTATGAGAAATTTGAAAGTGGTG
>NZ_JBQCDF010000009.1:0-9215 GCF_051961495.1 Cytophaga sp.
GAAAGATTTGTTAGCGCTTTCAAGTAAGGAAGCTTTGTAGCCTTCCGGAATTTCCAGTATAATGGTTGCTGTTTTAGTGGTAGCTACATCCAAAGAGCCGCTGTAATTTCTTTTTTTGAAATCTTCCTGCACCTTGTCATATTCACCGAATAAAGCACCGATTGTTACCATGTAACCGTTGCCGGCTTTTTTAACCAAATCATTTAATGTGAATGTTTCTTCGATTGAGAATTTTGTTGAATTCGGTGTTACACCATAACCATCAAATTTCCAGGTCTTGTATTCATCCATCATCGGATATTCTGATTTAACCAGCTCGCTATATGAATCCTTAACGGATTTAAAATATTCACCCTCTGCGGCGTCATTTTTCCTTTTTAATTCAGCAGCCTTAACATTATTCATTCCTTTATATAAAGAAGCTGAATCAACCGGCACATACAGATTTATATACTTTAACTGATCCGTATTGAAATCTCTATTATAGTAGTCGCTGATGTGGACGCTTGTAAACCCGTTTGTTGAAGACATTGTGCGTGTACAATTGATCTTGTCAAAATCTTCATTCAACGAAATTTTGAATTCTTCTTTAAGCGTGTTGTCTGTATAAGCGCGATTTGGTAAAACAAAATCGGTAAACGTAAATGTTTTCAATTTGAAATTGTAGTTGTTTACAATCAATGCATCTGCGCCGCTGAAGTAATTAGAGAGTTCGCCGAATTGCATATAATAGGTTGGATACATAAAATACTTTCCGTTCCAGCGAATTCCCCAGCTGATCTCAGCAGGACTGATCACGTTTTTAATACCTGCGGATTTATTACCGGTACTTAAAATCAAATCGAACGTTTGTTTTTTAGTAAGCAGGATTTCTATAAAGATATCTGCCACATACATATCATATTTGTCGCGGGCTATATAGTAGTCATATGCGCCGATCGCTTGTTCATTGACAATTTTCTTACGTATGTAGTACCAGCACAATTCCATCAGTTTATCGACATTTGTTTTAGCTATCGGATTTTTTGCGATAACTTCTGCCATAACCAGCTTGGCTGCAGAAGAGCCTGAGCTACGCAAACCTTCAAGTAACGCAACTGTTTTTACAAGCTCTTCATTAGATAATTTTGTGCGGATACGATTGTCGGTTGTTCTTACCGGAATCACCTGGTTGTTGTCACCGCCTGTATATCTTGTTAAAATGAATTTTACATGTGGCAGGTATTTTTCTCTTGGCAGGTTCCAGTCATTCACAACTTTTTCCTGTAATGAATCTTCCAGTGTAAAAGTAACGAGCCCGTTTTCACCAGTCTTTTGAGCCATTTCCGGAGCACCATTCAACGACTTGATGTAGATATAGCTATCTTTTGTCGGTGCTTCAATGGTGATAAATGTTTTTACAACGGGAAAGTCTGATGCCAGGTATATTCTTGTAAACGGAATGTTACCTGTCAATATTCCCATCGGGTTTTTAGAGATACGGGTAAAGTCAATAATATCACCCGTTTCAAGATCAGGCAGCGCAAAATTAAAGTACGTTTCATTCATCATTACACTGGATTTGTAATACAATGGAATAGAGGAATAGTTTGTTTCCTTGATACCGTCTTTCAGTTGCAGCGTACGCGATGTTCCGTTGGCTTTAATAATCGTTACTTCCGAAGAGTTTGTCTCTCCGTAGCCCGATGTATAATAGGTGGAATATTTTTCAACCGCAGCTTTATCTTTCAGGTACACCCGTGTTTTTACACGTTCAACAAAATAAATAACTTCACCTCTTTCAATAAAATAGTTGGACGAATTGAAAAGGATTACAACCGATTCATCCTTGAATTGTTCCGGCACATCTTTTATGGATGCTGAGTGTTTGTCAAATTTTTCTGACAACGCATTCGCAGCTAAAGCAGATTTTTTTGCAGCCTCATCGGCCAGGCGTTGGTCTCTTTTTTCGCTTGGCGTCTGAGCGTAGAGAACTGAGTTAATAACGAAAATTGTTATTACTAAAAGATAGCGCATAAAAGAAAAGTTTGGGTGAAAATTATTTGGTTAAGGTTACTTGGTTGGTATAATATTTCTTTAAATCCTTTTGGATCTTTGCATATTCCGCGGCTTTGGCCTTAGGTATTACTCCTGTAGGAAAGACAAATGTTTTCTTATATAAAACCTTTCCGCCAACAACAGTGTACTCCAGGTTTATCGAGCAGTAATCATTTTTAACTTTAAACGCAGGCGGTAATGTGCTTACTTTATAACCTTCAGGTATTGTCAATTCAACGGTGATGTCATAATTGATGATCATGTCAAATGTAAAATCCGTTAACCGCAATGTATCCTTTGAGTTTTTCCCGAAATAGCCGTCGAATTCCATATTGACAAACATTTCATTGTCGTCTTTGAATACCTGGTTGCTTAACTCGAATGAGTATTTTGCATAAAACGGTATTTCTCTGTTTTGCAGATCAGAAGTTTTAACGTTCGAAACCGCCATGTTGCTGTTTGATCTGGTGAAATAGTTTTTATAGAAGTCAACTTTCTTTTCAGATTTTGCAAAATGATATTTACGTATGTAGTAATTTTTCAAGTCTCCTTTTGCAGTCATTTCAGATTCTCCTACCAATTTATCGCCAACAACTTTCATGGTGATTTTATCAATCTCCTTGGAGCTATTGATGTCTTCAAATGGTATCGTTTCTATTTTGAATGTTTCTCCGTCTTCGATCATTACAGGTCTGCTCTGAATACGGTAAGCATTTTCACCGAATGCTGCGTAGCTCTCCGTACAATCCAGGAAATATGTTTTATTGTTCCAGTAAAGCGCACAGATCGCATGATTGAAGATTCCCAAGTACGGCAGCGAGCAGGTATATTTTGTATGGTTGGTATGAATCCATACAAACTTCGCATTGAAGCCTTCAAGGCGCAGCATGGTTGCCAGCAGGTTTGCCACTCCCTTGCAATCGCCGTATTTGTTATCAAGAACATCTTTCGCAGCCATAGGTTTAAAGCCTGCGATCCCATCTTCAAAGGCAATGTAGCGGATGTTATCCTGCACCCAGTAGTAAAGTGCTTTTATTTTTTCAAGGTCTGAGGTTTTTCCTTCAATGATTTTATCTGCTTGTGATTTCACAAACTCATCGTCCCTTTTCACTTCTGAATTCAGCTTGTGCAGGAAGGCATAAAAATCATTATAGCTTTCAAAGCAAGCTGTCTTTACTCCTTTAAGTGAGTATGATTTAACAATAGGTACGATATGCGGTAAATTCATGTCGGCACCGGTTGATCCGTTCTCGCCCAGGTGCGGCTTCACGTTTTCCATCTCATAAGTAATTGTTTTCACCAATGTCTTCGGATCTGTCGTGATTGTTTTTTTAATGCTGACACCTTCGAAATTGAATTCAACCAGATCTACATCTACATCTGTAGGGATTTCAAAAGAAATGATTCTTTTTTTCTGTGGGTATTCAGAATAAAAATAGGCTGCATCTAAAAATTTATAATCTTTATACGATTTGGTGATTTCTGTTTTTTCTGTTTCCCCTTTAGAAGCAAAGTTTAGCGCAATAGCCTTGTAGCGCGCATCTGAATGGAATATCCCTCCTGATTCAATGGCATTATCTACAGCTGTCGTATAATTAAGTACATACTTTTTTCCGTTTTTTGTATAAGAAACCATTTTGTCTATGGAAGAGAAGGTTCCATAGGTTTCATATACTCCTAACTCAACATTGTCTTTTAAAGAAAGATATTCAGACACGTGGTCTTCCTTAATGTTCAGGATTGCCCCTTTTGATTTTCCATCCAAAACAGAAAAAGTGATGGTTGATGTATTTACATCCTGATAAACAATAGATTCGGGAAACTGTTTGCTTAAATCTGTGGCAAGTTTTATAGATTCCGCGGTATTGATCTGTGCGGTCAGTGAGGTAGCACTACATAAAAATGCAGCAAATACCGGATAACTAAATAATTTCATGGGGAAATGTATAAAATAACTAAAATATCTCAATTGAACTGTTTGATACGTAATTATAAAGAAAATGATGCGGTTTTAATAAAATATAATTGAATAAATTCCTGCTCTGTAATTAAAATAAAAAAATGCTTTGTTGGGCACGTTCAACCAAAAATGTCCCGCTGCTTGGCGGGACATTTTGATCCGGTGAACGAAGATTAAAGCAAGATCCTAATAGGACCTGTATATTTTTATTCTGTATCGTTGGCGTATTCGTTTACAGCGGCGTGTTCGCCGTCGTATTGGGCGATCCAGAAGTTGTTAAAGCCTTCTCCCAGATGCAGCTGGATTTTCTGCAGCGCCAGCAACTCAAGAATGGAAAGAAAGTTGTAGATCACAGCCATTTTTACAGGAATATCTTTGATGATATCTACAAATGAAATCCGCTGTCCGCGGCTTACTTTGTTGATGATGTACTCTTTCTGCAGTTCAATTGAATACGGATATTGAACAACGTGGTGGATAGGTTTTGATTTTTCTTCCTTCCAACGCGCGACAACTTTTTCAAAAACTTTCAGGAGTTTATACAGGTCGATGTCCTGAAGCTCAGTTTCCACGTTGCTTACCTCAGAAAGCAGTTTCAATTCTTTCGCGATATTTCCGCGCTTCTCTCTTTTCAGAGATGTTTCTTCGAGCTCAGAGAATTCTGCAATAACTGATTTGTATTTCTTGTACTCCAGTAAGTGAGAAACCAATTCTTCCCTTGGATCTATTTCATTTCCATGGACGTCAATTTCAGGTCTTGGCAATAAGGTCTTTGCCTTGATCCGCATCAGAGTTGCCGCTACCAGGATGAATTCACTTGCAATATCAACATTCATCTTTTCCAGACGATGAATATACTCCAGAAAGTCGTTTGTTATTTTCGAAATCGGAATGTCATATATATCAAGTTCGTCCCGTTCTATAAAGAACAGAAGCAAGTCGAAGGGGCCTGCAAACAAGGGTAACTGGATTTCAAAATTCGGGTCCTTTGACATGATCTAGTGAAGCAATTAAAGTGAATTGAAATGGTTAAATTTCATATCAAATATACTTAATTCCGGAGCGGGAGTTTTATCCCGGAGCTGCCATCTTTTACACGTTTCCGGTTGATAAATAGGTGGATTGAGGTTAATATCTTGTGCATATCCGGCATGCAACAAAAATGGTTTCGGGACCGGATATACTAAAAGCCTGTTGATTATTCGTTTGATACTGAAGAATCAACACAAGAGAATAGCTAAACGTTAGCTAAATATTGTTTATCTTTGTTTTTGTAAACGACCAAAATTTACACCGTGATTCAAGCTGGAGAACTTTTACGTACGATTCATTCCCCTGAAGATCTTAAAAAATTAGATACCAATCAGCTTATTGCCCTTTCTGATGAATTAAGACAGTTTATTGTTGACAATGTTTCCGTTTACGGAGGCCATTTTGCAGCCAGTCTCGGTGTGGTTGAATTGACCATAGCCTTACATTATGTTTTCAATACGCCGACAGACCAATTGGTTTGGGATGTAGGCCACCAGGCTTATGGCCACAAGATCTTAACCGGCCGTATGGAAAATTTCCATACCAACAGAACTTATGGCGGCTTGTCGGGTTTTCCAAAAAGATCTGAAAGTCCTTATGATACCTTTGGCGTAGGCCACTCTTCTACTTCCATTTCAGCGGCACTGGGCATGGCCGTAGCCAACCAGTACCAGAACGATAACCGCCAGCACATTGCTGTAATCGGCGATGGTGCTCTTACCGGCGGTATGGCGTTTGAAGCTATGAACCATGCCGGAGTAACCAACTCCAACCTGCTGATCGTGCTGAACGACAACTGCATGGCAATTGATCCCAACGTTGGCGCATTAAAAGATTACCTTGTAGATATCACAACGTCCCGCACATATAACCGTGTACGCGACGAAGTATGGAACATGCTCGGCAAGATCAGCAAGTTCGGACCAAATGCTCAGGCGATCGCTTCTAAAGTTGAAAGCGGTTTGAAGGCTTCGTTGCTGAAACAAAGCAACCTCTTTGAATCGCTGCATATACGGTATTTCGGTCCCGTTGACGGGCATGACCTGAATCATTTGGTGCAGGTGCTGAATGACCTGAAGGATATTCCCGGTCCAAAGATTTTACATACACTTACCACTAAAGGTAAAGGCTTCGCACTGGCCGAGAAAGATCAGGTAAAGTGGCATGCACCGGGTAAGTTTGATAAGCTTACCGGTAAGATTCATGTAAAAACTTATGATACGCCGCAGGCTCCCAAGTATCAGGATGTATTCGGACATACAATCATTGAACTTGCTGAAAAGAATAAAAAAATCATGGGCATCACGCCAGCCATGCCTTCGGGCAGCTCGCTAAATCTCATGATGGAACAGATGCCCGACCGCGCATTTGATGTGGGTATTGCCGAACAGCATGCCGTTACCTTCTCTGCCGGACTGGCAACACAAGGGCTTGTTCCTTTCTGCAATATTTATTCAACCTTTATGCAGCGCGCATACGATCAGGTGATCCATGATGTGTGCATACAAAACCTGCATGTGGTGTTTTGCCTGGACCGCGCCGGCTTTGCAGGCGTAGACGGACCAACGCACCACGGTGCGTATGACCTCGCATACTTCCGCTGCATACCCAACCTCGTAGTTGCTGCTCCCATGAACGAGCAGGAACTGCGGAACATGATGTATACCGCACAGCTTGAAAAAAATAACCGTCCGTTCTCTATCCGTTATCCGAGAGGGCAGGGTGTGATGCCAAACTGGAAAACTCCTTTTGAAGAACTGGAAATCGGGAAAGGCCGCAAGGTAAGTGACGGCGAAGATATTGCCATCCTTACCATCGGACATATCGGCAATTATGTTATAGAAGCAAAGGTGCTACTCCGCGAAGAAGAATTATCACCGGCCCACTTCGATATGCGTTTTGTAAAACCTATTGATGAAGCAATGCTGCATGAGGTATTTAAAAACTTTAAAAAAATCATAACTGTTGAAGACGGTTGTTTAATGGGTGGTTTCGGAAGTGCTGTGCTGGAATTTATGGCAGATAATAATTACTCCGCGCAGGTAGTGCGCCTGGGTATTCCGGACAGAATCGTTGAACACGGTGAACAGATAGAATTGCAGACTGAATGCGGCTTTGACCCCATAAGCATTGCCAAAACAGTACGTAATCTTTCAAGTGTCGTATTAAAATAATTTTACATCACATACCTTATTTAACAAAGGCCGATGAAAACATCGGCCTTTGTTTTGCATGCTGCTGTTATGAGTAAACCTCTTGTTTATACAGATAAAGGCAATGGACCAGTACTTGTTTTTGTACATGGCTTCTGTGAAAGCAAATCCATCTGGAATGCCTTTACACAAACGCTGACGTCTTCATACAGGGTTGTCTGCGTTGATCTGCCCGGCTTTGGTGAGTCACAGCTGGACCAGGATACGGTAAGCATGGAATGGTTTGCCGATGAGTTTCATAAACTAATTAAGCTGTTAAACATTCCCGGGTTTGTTTACATAGGCCATTCACTGGGCGGTTACGTTGGACTGGCATATGCAGAAAAATATCCAGCCTTCCTTAAAGGTCTATGCTTGTTTCATTCTACCGCATACGCAGATTCAGAAGAGCGAAAAACTAACCGCAACAAAACCATTGCCTTCATTCACAAGTATGGTGCAGACCTGTTTACACAATCCTTTATTGAGCCGCTTTTTTTATTGCAGAACCGACAGCTTTTCAAAAATGAAATCGCTGAATTGAAGGCAATCGCGAAACAGGCTTCCGAGAAAGGCATCATCGCAACCACTGAAGCCATGCGGGATCGGCCGGACAGAGCACATATTCTGCAAACAACCAAGGTGCCTGCATTATTGATCGGCGGCCGAAACGATGCTACAATACCCATTCAGAAATTGAAAGAGCTAGCCAACCTATCGCCTATGATTACGCTCGCAGAAATCGATGCCTGCGGACATATGGGCATGTATGAACAAAAGGAAAAAACCCTCGGTGTACTTCAATCTTTTTTACATACATGTATAAATTAAAATAACCACGTGGCCTGCGTGGTTATTTTAATCGTTTCGGTTTTTTAGGTTTATTGAATTGCGAAAGTTGCATTTACCTGGAACTGAAGTTTGATTTTTTGGAAGCCAATATCTGAATCACTTCCCGAAGAACTATACAAACCATCATAAGCAACATTGGCTTGGGGTGCTATATAGTTTGACGTATATACAGCCTGAGGAAATGCCACATTATCATATTCGCTGATCTCAATGGCGCCGCCTATTTTTTCGTCAATTGCTTCAAGCAGATAAGTTGCTTTTGCTTTAGCAGCCCTTATAGCTTCAATTTTCAATTGTTTTTTTAGCTCAGTAATTTTTGAATGCGAATAATTTCTTATTGAAACGGAATAAATAGATTCCGCATTTACATTATCTAATATCTGATCCATTTTTGAAGGTTCAGAAACTTTGATGATATAACTTTTAGAATTATACAATTCCGCATCTGTTTTTCTTTTCCTGCTCCAGCTAAGGCCCGCAACCTGTTCTACGGTAAAATTTTCCTTTGTAATACCAGCTGATGTTACGGCTTGATTTAATTCTTTTTCAAGCTTCTCCAGCGGAACTTTGGTTTTATCTTTTTGATATTCTTTTATTACTACTCTGAAATAAATTTCATCCGGAACGATTTCCATTTCAGCCGTTCCCGTTACAGAGATTTTCTTTTGAACAGGTGTTGTTTGTGCATATGCAGATACAAATGCACAAATAAAAACAATAGATGCGATCAGGTGTTTCATATTGAGTTGTTAAAGATTAAGAAATACATGTAAAAGTTATTAGTCTGAAACCAGAATCTAAACGAATAAAAAAGGTTCAGCAGTATATTGCTGAACCTTCATTTGAAATTTTTATAAGAAATTAAAATGGCAAATCACCATCATCTGCTTTTTCCATAAAATCATCTGCCGGTGGTGGGAAATTCGGCGGTCCGTCATTACCTGCACTTCCCTGCTTTGCAACTTTCCATGCGCGCAGTTCTGTATACCAACGTTGATTGTATTCTCTGCTTTCGACATCAAAAGATACTTCAACAGCATCCCCCTGCTTGATAGCAAACTGATCTATTTTATCGCCCCAAATTGAAAAACAAACTTTTTTAGGGTATTGGCCAGCAGTTTCAAGAATATATTCCTGCTTCT
>NZ_JBQCDF010000010.1:0-26871 GCF_051961495.1 Cytophaga sp.
GCAGGATCATAATATCCTACCACACGTACATTGTCTAACTGAATAACATCCGGATTGTCATCAAATATTGATTTTACCTCACCGCCGGATGAGATAATACAATCTTTGACAACCCTCGCGTGGCCACTGGCACCATATAAAAGCATAACGATTAATTTTTAAAAGGTTTCATTGTAAAATCTTTTGAAGCATGCACTTCATGTATTTTCAGTATCTGAAAAAAGGTTTTCACTAAAATAAGAATATCCAATCCAAATGAGATGTTTTGAACATAAAAGTTATCCAAAACGAATCGTTGCTTCCAGTTAATTTTATTCCGGCCATTCACCTGTGCCCATCCCGTAATCCCAGGTATGACTTCAAAACGTTGCTTCTGTTCATCTGAATAATGCCCGGCATAGTTTAACAACAAAGGCCGCGGACCAACAATGCTCATCTCCCCTTTTAATATATTGAAGAGTTGAGGCAACTCGTCCAGAGAAGTAAGCCGCAATATTTTTCCAAAACCAGTCATACGCTGCATATCCGTTTGCTGAATCCCCGCCTGCTCATCACGCATCGTCTGGAATTTGATCATTTTAAAAGATTGCATTTTATAACCGGAACGTTCCTGGATAAAAAAAACCTTTTTGTACAACATCAAGTTTATCATACAAATCAGTAGCAATACTGGAGATATGATCAACAAACCGATTATTGTACAACCTTTATCAAAAAAAGGCTTCATGTGTGTCCTGTAAAACATTAACCAATAGTTAACAATTATATGTTTGAATAATAGTAATTTTAATGCCAAATACCGGGTACAATTTACATGATTGCATTTCCAAACGCCAAGATTAATCTTGGTCTCTACATTTTAAACAAACGTACAGATGGTTTCCACTCCATTGAAACCTGCTTTTATCCAATACCCTTAACAGATATCCTGGAAGTCATACCTTCAGGATCCTTAACATTTACGAGCAGCGGGAATCCGATCCCCGGTACTTCAAGTGGCAACTTATGTATTAAGACGTACGAAGCCCTGAAAAAGATTCATAATATCCCGGCTGTACATATACATTTACATAAAAAAATTCCCACCGGAGCAGGGCTCGGCGGAGGCTCTTCCGATGCTGCCTATACGGCAAAACTTTTAAATGACCGGTTTAGCCTGAACCTTTCCCCGGAACAACTTGAGGACGTCGTACGTCCAATCGGCAGCGATTGTCCTTTTTTCATTCAGAACAAATCCATCCTGGCATTTGAAAAAGGAGACCGGTTTTCAGACCCGGATATTGTAAATCTGGCCGGATATTGGCTTTATTTGATTTACCCACCCATCCACATTTCTACTAAAGAAGCCTATGAAGGCGTTATTCCCCAGAATAACCGCCAACCTCTCAAAGAAATACTCGTAAAACCCATAACCGAATGGAAACATTTGCTGGTAAATGATTTCGAAACAAGTATCTTCAAAAAACACACGGTATTGGGAAAAATTAAGGAATCACTGTACACACATGGCGCAGTTTATGCTTCCATGAGTGGGTCCGGTTCGAGTATATTTGGCTTATTCAAAGAAAAACCCCATACAATAGATTTTGATTCAGAAAATACATTTACCCATCTGGTACAATTATGAAAATATCATTCCCTGTAAAACCGCTTTTTGTTGCCCTGACATTGTTATGGTTATCTACCCTCAATACTTCCGCCCAAAGCAATAAAGTCAAAATCGATACGCTTGATCATTACATTGAATTCGGTTCAGGCGGCGGCATTACGGGCCAGGCACAGGGGCATATGCTCACCTATTCCGGCAACATATATACTGCAATACGTACACTTGATAATGAAGTAACAGTTTCATTCCTGAAAAAGATAAAAAAATCCAAAGCGAAACGTTTCTTCAAAGCGGCGCAGAAACAGATAAGTCCGGACTTTCAGTTTAACGAACCCGGGAACAGGTATCAATATCTTTATTTGAAAACAGCCCAATACACAAAAAAGATTGTATGGGGAAGTTTATCAAAACCAGCCCCTAAACAAATCATTAAATTATCAACGAAGCTACAAAAACTAATTGTATGAAGCAGGTCACCTGTACAGTGTTATTCACGTTGGCTACGGTATTTTTATCCTCTGCGCAAAGCCTGATGGAGGAAAAAGAAAAAAGTTCTTATTCAGGGATCAAGCCTGCAATAAACGCCACTATTAATGGAAGTAATGTTAAAAAAACTGTTGCACCAGATGCACATAGCCTGATGCCAGGCCTGGCACGTGTAACTAAAAACGATCTGTTATTTCCATCAAAGGCACGAAACATTATTTATCGCTCCCAACAAACCGGCCAGCCTATTTTTGTCCTGGCCAAGGCAACATTCAATACTAATTCGCGGGTAGCTTATGCGGGCGGACAACCGGACGAATCTTATCTACAGCAATTAAATGCTCTGCTGGGATTATCAAGTGCAGAAAAAATGTTCCGCATCGACCAGACATGTGTTGACCCATTAGGTGGAAAAATACTCCGTTTAAAACAGTATTATCATTCTCTGGAAATTGATGGCAGTGAAAGTATCATCCATATTAATCAGGATGGCGTATTAACCTCATGGAATGGTTTATACATTGATCCGGCTACCATCAAAAGTACATCCTTTCCTGTTCCTCAGCAGACAGCTGTGCAGAAAGCATTGACTGATCTGAGTGGAGATAAACAGGTATATGATTTGTCTGATGCAGAAAAATTTTTTCTTGAATATTCCGGCCCTGAAGCAAGAGCGGTTTATTATATCGACAATAAAGTAGTACAGACCTGTGTACCGGCTTACATTGTAGAGATCCGTCCCAACTTTGTGGATTGGATGGAGTATGTCATAGATGCCAATACAGGCAATATACTGGCATCCTATTCAAAAACATGCCATGTTGATGGGCCAAGAACATCTACGGGAACCGACCTGAATGGTACGCAGCAAACCATCAATACCTACCAGATCGGCACCTCTTACTATGCCGTTGATGGCAGCAGAAGCATGTTTGACCTGAGCACTTCTTCCATGCCCGACAATCCGGTGGGGGCGATCCAGACATTGGATCTGAAAAACACCTGGGGAAGTTCAACTTCGTTTTCTTCCATTAAATCTTCTACCAACACCTTTAACCCGACAACCATTTCTGCACACTACATTGCCGGTAAAGCGTATGATTATTATTTCAAGGTACACAACCGGAACTCGATCAACGGAAGCGGGAGTACAATTATCTCATTCATAAATGTTGCGGATCCGGACAATGGTTCAGCAATGGACAATGCGTTCTGGAACGGCAAGGCTATTTATTATGGCAATGGCAATACATTGTTCAAGCCGCTTGCCGGTGCGCTCGATGTTGGGGGACATGAATTAACCCATGGCGTGATACAAAACACGGCTAACCTTGCTTACAGCGGAGAGTCAGGCGCCATTAACGAATCCATGGCTGACATCTTCGGATGTATGATTGATTCCCTGGATTGGAAAATCGGCGAAGATGTGGTAAAGCCAGGCAACTATCCTACAGGCGCGTTACGGGATCTGTCTGACCCGCACAACGGCGGTACAGACTTAAGTTCTCCGGGCTGGCAGCCACGGGTCTTATCTGAAAAATACCAGGGAAGCGGTGACAATGGTGGTGTGCACATCAACAGTGGCATCCCTAATTATGCATTCTACCTGCTTGCGCAAGCAACCAAACGTACTTCCGCCGAAAAAATATTTTACAGAGCATTAACCACATACCTGGTGCGTTCTTCTCAATTCATAGACCTGCGTATTGCCTGCATTCAGGCTGCAAAAGACATCTTCGGCAACACTTCTGCAGAAGCTACCGCAACAGGCAATGCCTTTGACATGGTTGAAATTACCGATGGCAGCGGCACTCCTATTACTCCTACAACCGACGACGTAATCGTGAACAATGGGCAGGATCTGCTGCTGGGCTATAACTTAAATCCGGCTACTTCTCAGAAATTATTCCGCTTAAACCTGAAGAATTCCGGCAATACTACGATCAGCAATACGACTGTAACAAACAGGCCCAGTGTAACAGATGATGGCAGCAGGGCTTATTTTGTCAATAGTGTGAATCAGATCAAAACAGTTACGCTTACACCCGGCAGTATTTCTGAACAACTCTTTGAATCGCATAAAATCTGGAACAATGTCGCGATCAGCCGCGATGGTAAACGCTTAGCGGCAACTACCATTGATCAGGATACAACCATTTATGTGTATGACTTTGTAACTGAATTCTGGGTTGCTTATCAGTTATACAGCCCTACGTTTTCAGATGGTATAAAATCAGGCGGACCGATCTATGCAGATGCCCTGGAATGGAACGCGACCGGAGACCAGCTGGTATTTGATTGTTACAATGAATTTGAAAATATAAACGGCAGCAATATTGCTTACTGGGACATTAATTTCATCCAGGTGTGGGACACCACAGCAAATGACTTTGGTGATGGTACTATTACCAAACTATTCCCGTCCCTGCCTGCAGATGTAAGTGTAGGCAACCCGACCTTTGCCAAGAACTCACGTTCCATCATTGCCTTTGATTATATAGACGAAGCCGCAAATGAATTATATGTAGTTGGCTGCAATACAGAAACCAATAACGTAAGTCCTATTACTTATAGTAATGTTTTAAGTTATCCGAACTTTAACCGTACCGATCATACACTTGCCTATGTATATGATATGGGTACTACAACAACCCGGAAAACAATCTGGCGGGTAGACCTGGCTGCTGATAAAATTTCTCCTGACCCGGCAGGAGATGAAGTTCAGCTCTACAATTATTCTACCTGGCCGGTATATTATTCCAATGGAACAAGACTTGCCACTTCCGTTTTACCTAAAAATACAGCGGCGCAATCATTGCTTGTCTTCCCGAATCCCAATAATGGTGACGCATCCTTATTGATAGATGCAAACGAAGCTTCCAATGCCGTGGTAAAAATAACAGATGCCAGCGGCAGGCTGTTATCCAACATAACTATTACCCTGGCTGCAGGTGAAAATAATATCCCGCTTTCATTACCGGCAAATGCACCGGCGGGCTTTTACCTGGTCGCTGTAGAATCCGGACAAAAGAAATGGATCGGCAGGCTTGTGAAGATATGATCCGCCGCGGCGGAATGAATCAGTAATAATTATATTATGAGTTATGAGTTATGAATTCATAGTCAGTAGCAATACCAGCCATAAAAAAAGAGTGATGATAACATCACTCTTTTTTTTATGGCTCTCATTCCCACTCTTCTTTAAAATCATTGGTATCATCAATTAAATAAGCGTCCATTTAACTGATGCCTGCCTTTCTCTATACTTTCCCATGACTTTGTGTATGTGACAAAGATGAATCAAAGGTGGGACAGAGGTGGGAAAGAGGTGGGACAAAGGTGGGACAACCATGGAAAAAATTACCTTAAGCTTCGGTTTTTATTAACTTCTGATAAGCCATTCACTAACCTTTGTTACTAAATTATCCATTGGTTGCTTTTTCCCATGTTTACTTTTTTGATTGATGTGGCAGAAACATACTTTCACGAAAAATTTCAATCAGACTATGGCTATATTAAAAGGAATTATTGATTTAGAGGGCACTTTGGGAGATATTACCGTGTACACGGTTAACGGGAAGCGGGTTGTAAGACAGAAAGGCGGCGCGGATAAAAAGAAAATCCTGCGCGGGAAAAACTATGTACGCACGCGTGAAAACATGTCGGAGTTTGGCGGCGCAGTAGCGGCGGCAAAGGTTCTCCGGCAATCCATCCTTTCCATTGCGCGGGGATTTATTGACAGCAATTTCACCGGCAGGCTGCAGGGCAAATACCGGGATATGATTTCTGCAGCGGATGGACTGCGCGGACAACGGATTTTCAGGCCTCTGGAACACACGGAAGCGCTGCTGGCTATTCCATTCAATCCGAAATTGCATCTGGACAGCATACTGCGCCAGAAGCCTGTAATCACTGTAAATGCAGCACGTACCGCCGCCACGCTGTCACTGCCTGGCTTTAATCCCGCAACGGATGTATTCCGGGAACCCGGCGCCACACATGTAGAGCTGATTTATATTGCAGTTCTTCAACCGGGCTTTGAATATGATGTACATTCCAAAACATATAAACGCATGGATGAACTGCACCAGCATTACATGCAAACTGTCTCTTCAGCATTAATCCCGCTCACTGCAGATGAGTTATCAGATATATCGTTGCCGGCGCCAGCTTTCAATATGCCGGCATTGCATAAGGATAGCGCACTGGTATCAATACTTGGAATCCGTTACCACCAGCAGATCGGTTTTAAAACATATCCGCTGGAAACAGGCCGTGTAATGGGGTTTGTAGGTTGCCAGTAAACAGCGGACAGCAGATGGTGAATCGTGTACCGGTTATGGCTGGCGGGATAGAAACCATTCATACAATTAAAATTTTAAATTATAAATGATAATTATCATTTAACCGCCTCTGTTATCCATATTCAGTCAAACAGATTTAACTTATTGAATAATTCAAATAAATTTTACCCTGCCCATCCTGATTAAATACAAATCCATTTAGTAAAATGCGTTTGAATTCAAAAGCAAAAATTTGATTATCAATACATTTACAAACTTCGAAAAAATAAGCCGGTTTATTTTTAAAAATTTACAATATAACTATCCAATGCACGTTTTTTCTGAAAATATATTCATTATAATTTTTACATAATATTATAATAAATATATTTGAGCAGACGGATATAATATATTTTGCAATGCCCTTATATCCCGATTGAGATTGTTTGTTCATTTCTGTTTTCATTTTCAATCCGGCTTTTTTTGTGATTGAACTTTTAAACCAATCAACCAACACCTCTTCAGCTATGTTTTTTATCAGTTATTTCTTTTGGACGCGCTATGGATCGGATGAAAACACACCGGATAAGTTTTGCAACTGTTTGCATGAACAGGTTGCATCATATTCAGTTGACCTTACCCAAAAATATCCGGGATAATCTCTCCTATCCGGATGTAGAATTTATTCTGCTTGATTACAACTCTACCGATGGACTGGAAGCATGGGTACAAAGCGAAATGTCTGTATACATAGCATCGGGCATTCTGAAATATTATAAAACTACAGTTCCCCAATACTTCCATCGCAGCCATTCACGCAACATGGCTTTTCAATGCACTGCCGGTGATATCGTCTGTAACCTGGATGCCGACAATTTTACAGGACCGGACTTTGCCGCTTATATCAACCAATGCTTTGTACAGGATGAAACTATTTTTCTTGTAAGCGCATTCAATGAAGAATACCTGGAATATAAAGATGCCTATGGCAGGGTATGTATGTGGCGGCAGGATTTTTTTGATATAGGCGGCTATGATGAATCCATGGAAAGCTATGGACATGAGGACACAGATCTGTATGACCGTCTGAGCAGGCATGGCCGCAAGGAAAGTCATATCATGCAGACTCAGTTCCTCAACAGCATTCCGCATGATGATAAACAGCGTACATCCAATGAATACTTCAGCAAAAACCTGGACCGCTTTTACCTGGCCTATAATGGTGACAAAACATTGGTACTTTTTCTTTTTAAAGACAAAAAATTTGAAATGGGTACACTGGTGGAAAATCATTACAGCATACCTACACCTTCTTCCATTGAGGAAGGAAACTGGATCAAAGGAGATTGGGAAGAAAGTACGCAGATGCTCCGGCTTTATAAATCAGACAGAAGTGTTTTGGTATTACACACAGATAATAACCGTCTGAATTATATAGATGAACATACCGGACCGGACAGGAAAATCATTTATTCAAAAATAACCAATCCCATCATGCTGCAGAATACACTGCTCAGCTATTCCATCATAACCAATTCTAATCAAATCCACCTGAACGAACAACGGAACATTACAAAAGTAAACCTGCAGGGCTTTGGACAAGGTACTGCATACAAAAATTTTGACCCCACATTAATTTCAATCTAGTTACCATCTTTCTATCCAATTTCATTATGGCTATTATTTCATGGAATGATTATAAGTATTACTTTGATTCTGATCAACAGAATACCATCAGTGAAGTCAACGATTTATATCAAACTGATAAAGGGTTTATTTACGTAGAACAGCTTTTTTCTTTATCGCCGGAAGTTATTTCTCCTTATCTGAACAGCTTCTCCCCCCCTTCTTCAGGGCACGCGGTGTATGTAGAGTTTGCAAAATTTCTGCATGGCAGAAGCACCTGGGTAAGTACAAGCTACGAGGAACGGAAATGGCAGGATTATGCATCCCTGTTCCCTGCAGACATGCAGGCCGCTGTATTTCAAATGACGAAAATTTTACGCACCACCATGAGTTATGCGTCTTTCGTCAGCAGCGGATACACCGTTATTCTCACGCACCTGGACACGTATCCGGATTCAAAACAGAACCTTTTATATGGTTTCAGCAGATTCATGATCGTTAAGGCGAATCAGATGAGCGGTGTCTGGATCAATACAGAAATTCAATATCAGAATGAAGAGCAATTGCATGTTATCGACTTCAGTAATTTTCTGTATGACCAGCCATACTTCATACAGCATCCCAATTATGACAGGCGTTTTGAGATCATAACAACCATCAGGAATGAGCAGCTGGCTGATTTTTTTGCACGCTATATCAAGTACTACCAGAACCCACGTGTATTCGCGGATTATCTGATCCGGGACCTGCGCAGTCACTGTACACAGGTACTGAATCAGAACCCTGCTGCAGGCAAGGAAGCTCAGTTCATTGCTGCTTCTTATCGTGCTCCTTTACAAAACGGTATCCGTTCATTCCTTGAGCGGTTGAAAACGCGCGGTATACTTTCCGGAGATTTCAAAGAGATCCTTTCCATTCCCGCTTCCACGGGTATTGATGACAACCGCTTATGTACGGGTAACAATACCGGCCCGGAACTCATGTACAACGGAGACTTCTCCGTTTCTTCCGGCGGCTGGTACAATTCAGGCGGCGATCCTGTAACCGGCCTGAACGGTGACAGCGGTCCGGATCAGCATTTGCGCACCTGGTATTTTATCAATCCGGGATCCACATACCGTATCTCCATTGATATACTTAGTATCACAGCAAGTACCGGTGATACTATCCTGAACGGCAGCACGGTTATTTACACGGCTTCAAATACAGGTGTGCAATCCTTTACCTTCACTGCCGGCAGCGATACCTACCTTGAATTTTCCATTTCAAGATTCACAAATGTTTCCATCCGGGAGATTGTAACAGAGAGCTGTGATCCTGTAGCGACAGCGCAGCAGCCCGGAAGCAGTCAGCCGCAGATCGATCATTTAACACCGGTAGGAACCATCGTTGCCGGAGACAGTTATATGATCCTGCTGAATGAAGTGTCAACACTTACCTATACAACAACAGCCGGCACAGCAGCCGATATTATAAGCGGTTTAATGACTGCCATTAACGGAGCCGCGGGAGAATGGTCGAAAGTTACCGCTTCCAACGGGGGAAGTTATCTGATTGTAACCGGCAATGCGTATAACACGCCCTTTAAACTGGAAGTAATCAGTCTCAAGAAAGAATTGTTATCGCTCCCGTCAGGCGATCCGTTTTATTTTGCTTATGCGGCAGAATACCTGGGGTATGTAAAGACCTATGCAGACACCGAACACCTGAATTATATATTTCCCGGACAGCTCTCCGGCGCCAATGGCTATGTAGGCGGCTATACCGTTGAAGCTACCGAAATGGATCTTGGGGTTCCGAAATTTCTGGGTACAGAAACCACGCAGGCAAACGGATTCTTTTCAATCGGATACTCCATTAAAAAACCATTCCGTGAATACACCTACCTGCGGATAGACCTGAAAGATCATCAAACCGTACTGACCAGCGCGTATTTCAGCGTACAGAACGGATCAAATACTGTCAACGTCATTTATTACAATGATGCCCCGGCAACGCCTGCCTATACAACCATTGCCGCTGTTGTTTCCGAAACGGGTCTGTCTATCCCGCCGGCGCTGGCAACTTTCCTAAGCACGTACGGAATTGTCAATTTAAAACAGATCCGTGAACAAGGCGGTTTAAAATACATGACAGGACTGCCTGTTGCACAAGACGACCCAGCAGTGATTGCACTGGATGCGCACGCTGATCTGAATACGATTTCATATGATATCAAAGTCAATCAGAATCTTATTAATGCCGGCATTTACAGCCTGCAGGACCTGAATAACATGAACCGGACCGACGCGGTGAACCGTTTCATGCAGATGAGTGATGTACAGGCCGGAGGCTTTAACGCGATGAAAATCCATGCGGTATCCAAAGTATACGGAAGTCTGCTGCAATCGCTTATTACCGGGCACCGCGCTGCCATGAACATCCCTTCGCCCATAGGAAAAATTCCTGACCTGAATGCCGTGCTGGAAGAACAATGTATCTGCGATGACTGTGATGCAGCTGTGAGTCCGCTGGCTTACCTGACAGACCTGTTGAACTATACGCTCACCAATATAAAGTATACCGGTGTTTCCGATACATTCACCTTTCTGGAATCCAGGTTTTACCAGAACTTCAAAGAGCTGCCGCACTATTGTGACGCAGAGGAAAATCTGATCTGCCAGCAGCGGGTGGTTGTTGAAATTCTGCGCAGATACATCAAGGATCCGCTTCATATACCAACAAGCGAACAGGCAGCGGCACTTGCCAAATCCGAAAAGGAATACGTGGTACATGCTTACCGTTACCTGTTGCAGGGATTCGGCACATCATATGAAGAATTACGCGATGTACGTGTAGGACCTGATAGCAGTGAACGTAAGGCCAAACTGGCAAAACGTCTGAACATTCCATATACAGCTCCCGGCCCGGATGCCTATGATCCGTTCACGGTTTTATTCATTGACCTGAAATCAATAAATCTGACCGAGGCATATCTGGAGAAAGTATTCGGTTTAATCGACACAACAAGGGATTGTATGTGTACCGGTCTTAAGCTGAATGACAGCGGCAATCAGATTACCCGCTGGGCTCTGAGCGGATTTTCATGGAATAAAAATACAGACAGGGAAGGATTTGTTTACCTTAAAATAGATTCGCTTACCAATGAAGTAAACATTTATAAGAACAGCAACCGGGAAGAAAGTGAGCTGGTGGGTATTGCCGCGGAAGTTGACACCGGCCGCTACCTGATAGAGGCAGCCAATGAAAGTGATCTTAGCGGCGAACTTATACTGACAAGCAATACAAATAACAATACCATTTATATTTCACTGGTTCCGATGGCAACCAGCTGGAGGCTGCAGAACCAGCGCAACCTCTGGAGAACAAGTGACATTGCCTCCACTCCGTATTATGAACATACCCTACCGGTTATAGAACCCGACATCATCGGTCCGGATGATTTCAGGGAGCCGGCCGACGGTAATGATACATTTACGGTATGGAAGAACCGCCGTGCCTGGACCGATGCGCAGCTAACATCTTTTTCCGGCGAAGGTATTTACATAGAGGACATCCTCTCAATTATGGATGACAGCGTATCCTATACACGCTTTGATACGACCATCATCTCTCACGCTGCCTGGGCAAGCGTGCCGACTTATGAAACCATGCAGGGGCTGTACCTGGCGTTAAAGTCGGGTTCTTCAGCTGCCTATGATGCAGCACTGGCAACCATTACCGATGATCTGAAGCTTACCGTTGCTTCTTTCTTCCGCCTGTTTGAATTGTATCAGGCTACCAGAACCAATGATGAAAAAGGCATCAGCATTGTTACTGAAACAGCACCCGTTACAGATGTAAAACAGGTTACATCGCTTACATTCGCCGAAGTTAAACGTGGAGATGTATTTACGTTATCCATCAACGGTGGCGACGCGATCACGCATATTGCAGATGCTGATGACACGGCAACAGATGTTGCCAAAGCCCTGGGTACGCAGATTCACGCGGCAACTTCAGGCGGCTGGACTACCGTTGATGTGCTCAATGATTTCCCCTCCTTTACACAACCGCTTGTACTGCAGGCAACAGCTTCCAATACCCCGTTCACCATCACGGCAACGATTCTGCGTTCGGCCACAGACAGTGAACTGGCAGAAATCTATTCTATCCTGACACAGGCGCGCAAGATCACATTCTTCGCCGACTGGATCACAGAAGAGAAGCTGGGCGCCTTAAACATCCGTTTAAATTCCAGAGACTTCTGGAAGAGCCTGGCAGAGCCTGTTCCGGGCACCTGGCCGATTCCTGTTTCTGAAACAGTTCCGTTTATAGATCCGGAACTGGTAGGTGTGAAAGAACTGGCCGAACCAACCATTGGCGCAACAGCAATCGGCCTGTGGTATGACCGCACCGATGAACTCGAAACAATTTCAAATGACATTCAATCCCGCCGCGAAAACATAAGTCTGGACGAAGCCTTTACGTATAGCTGGGGTGAAGATTATCTGCCTTATACCTATACCCATGCACCGGACAAAACTTTTTACACGCTGGATGATGTACTGAACAGTCTGAACAACCTGACTGATCCTACGGAAGCTGCTTATGCCGAGGCTTACATCAATACCGTGCTGTACATGAGCGCGGATGATTTCCGGGCACTCATGGCAATCCGTGCCAAAAACATACTGGGCAACCCCGGCGCCGTAAGTACCGATGAATGGACAACCATGTATGCCCTGCTGACTACTTCCTATAAATTACGCGTTTCTTATGCAACGTGGAAAACGGAAGAAGGTACACTCATCTACTGGCAGGTGCGGAAGGCCCAGCTTCCGATATGGCGCGCTGATGCAGGTGACCGCAGTGTATGGAGCCAGAGCCTGCAGCTCATCATGCGCAGTCCGGCCATTGATCCGGATATCGTTCGTCCGGATTATATTAAATCCCTTGACACCGGTACACCAGCCATTACACTGTGGAACAACAGGTATGACGAAGTAAGCGCGTTGTTTACCGCCATAAAAGATGATAGAGAACTGCATACACCCCCCCTGGCCGGATTTGATTTCATTATTCTTACACACCTGACTGCTGCCGGATCTCCTTTGTTAATCTCTTTGCAGGAAGAAGGCCTTGCCGGCAATACCATTGCAGACAAACTGGATCAGTTGAACATTGACCAGGAAATGCTGGACTTCCTGTTAAACATCCGCAGCCTGGCAGATACAGATCCGGATGGAATCCTGGAAGAGGAATGGAGCGAAGTATATTCCATCCTTGTCCAGGCAAACAAGGAGCGGCAATTCAGCACCTGGTTTGAAGAAGAAATTGCTGCAGGCGTATTCCTGACACCGGATTTCTTTATACGCTCGGCCTACAGCAACCAGACATTCTTTACCGAAGATCAGCAGCATATTGTACGCAGACGTATGCCGGACAATGCTGTAAGCAACTGGCAAAGCATTCTGCAGGGACGTACAGACCAGGAAAAGGCGATCTATGATACAATGATGGATATTGTGCATGATACAGAAGAAACGTATATCAAAGACCTGCGGGATGCCCTGGTACTGGCCACGGATGTGGCCGGTGATACACTGAGTGAAAAAGCGAAAGCGATCTCCGACCGTTTACTGATTGATGCGGAAAACAACTGCTGCCAGAAAGTGACACGGATCTCCCAGGCCATAGAAACCTTACAGGGCATCTTCTTCTCCATCCGCAACGGTATTCTGCAGGATACGTATCCCGGGCTGAACATGCGTATTGTCTCGGACCGCTTTGATGAAGAATGGATCTGGATGGGATCCTACAGCAACTGGCGCTCTGCGATGTTTGTAACCTTATATCCGGAAAACCTGCTGTACCCTACCTACCGCGCCCAGCAAAGCGCCGGTTTCAGGGCATTTGCCGGAACATTGCGCGATGATAACCGACTCACGCCCGACTCCGTATGCAAGGCCGTGCACGATTATTTCACTTACTATGAAGATGTGTGCAACCTGACGCTGGTGGCATCCTGCTCCGGAAGTACCGCCAGTTACAAAGGTTACGGCTGCGGCGCAGAACAGCTGACCGCCTATAAAAACCTGCAGCATGTATTTGCCACGGGTTCCAAGACAGGCCGCCTCTACTGGTCGACCATTGACAAGGACCGTACAGATGATTACGCGCATAGCTACTGGACCCCGGTAAGCGCGTACGACAATGTCAATGTTGTAAGTTTCCTCGGCGCTACGCCCTGGGCGCAAAGCGACAAACAGAACGTGCTGCTGGTGTTTGCAAAAACAGAAACAGACGGCCAGACAAAAATCGCTTATGCACGCCTGAACCTGGATACGAACACTTGGGATGAAGACATCACGGAGATTGACGTACCTTCAGAAGATGGTTTTGATGATGTACTGCGGGCCATTGTACTGAATAAAGCCAATGAAGCGACTAAGGTTCCTGTTGTCTATATTGCTGTAAAACGCGGGCCTAAAGTCCGCGTATATGAACTGAATAAAAAAGGCTCTGAACTGGTCGTATCCACAAACACAAACTTTAATAGTATTGCAATAGCGAATATTTACATACTTCATGCGTTTATCAATGAAACACTAGTATATACGCAGCGGGTAATAACAATAACTCCAACAAATACACAGGATTTACGCTATCTGATTACTGGCATATCAGAGTCTTATGACACATCTATAACACTTACGCCTAAAGCAGGAAGTCAACGGATACAGGATAAATATTTTCTGAATTACTTCAACAGCTTTATCTGGCCTGATGGTGATGGAATTTTATCAAACGATAAATTCTATATACTCTACGGACCGCAGGCCCAATCAGGAGTATCACCGATTAAAACATTGATCGGATTAAGCAGTGAAGTGCATTACAGCGCATTTGATGATAAAAGCCAATTCGTTCCAAACAATAATAAATTGATCTCGGGATTGATCAATCTGCATGTATATGCCAATTCATCCGGACAAACTTTTGCATTGTACCAGCAGGCAGGAAACAAAAGCGGAATCTATGTTTCAGGTATTGAACGCGATTCCAATACACAGCAAATTTCCATCGTAAAAAATTCCGAGCAGCGCCTGACACCAAATACCAGCGGGCCATTCTCTGTACATCCCGGCGATCCGCAGGCGGTCGCAAACTACAAGGTTTCTGTGGAGACCGCTTATACAGGCAACCAGAACCTGAAACGTTCGGGCTCGGATTACATCGCCGAAGCGTATTATTTTGTACCAATGCTTGCCGCGCTTTCCCTGCAGAACAAAGGCTATTATACACAGGCCCTCGACTGGTTCAGGCTGGTTTATGATTACAGTGTTTCAGCAAACGGTACCAGTTATAATTTACATCCGCGTAAAATCTGGTTCGGCCTGATCGCGGAAGAGTCTTTTGTAAGTGATATCAAACGCATCCAGAACTGGCTGAACGATCCGATCAATCCGCATGCGGTTGCTGAGAACCGGCAGAACAGCTATACCCGCTACACCGTGATCTCCATTGCACGCTGCCTGCTGGATTTTGCCAACAGCGAATTCAGCAAGGATGATGCGGAAAGCGTACCAAAGGCACGCCTGCTCTACGAAGAAGCCATGGAGCTTTTATCGGAAGAACAATTGGTTTCAGAAGAAGCCGATTGCCAGAGTGTGATCAAGGACCTGTATGATTATGAACCGGATGATGCAAGCTGGTATGACTGGAAACCGGTATGGCTGGGCATTATTACAGATCTCTATAAAATATCCGACAAGGATGTGCTGGATAATACCGTAAGCCTGATAGAAGCCAAGATCGCAGGCAGTGATCCTCTACCGGATAAAATGGCCTATTGCCGGGACATTACCGACGACGCGCTTGAAAATCCGGAACTGTTTACAGATATCGGCACCCTGATCGCGACAGACCGCATCACCAGCCGCGATGCCATGCTGCGGATCCTGCGGAACGGCAACATCGGCAAGCTCGCGGAAGACACGGCCTACAAGCTGGCAGAAAGTTACCTGCAGACAACCTCGCTTGTTACGGCCCTGCCGGAAGCCACCTTATCCAGAACCGACTTTTACCTGAAATGGTTTTCTGCCGAGCCTAAGAATGTAACGGATACGCCTTATCCGAATGATTATGCCAGCAAGGTGCTTGAGAATTATCCGGTGCGGAACGGCATGCGTGATAAAGCCTTCTACAACTATGTAGCCCCGTCGAACGAGCAGATCCTGACACTGAGTATTGTGCGCAACCCGATCAAGGCGGTGAATGATTATTTCGGCATGGCCGCTCTATACCTGCCGTCCCCGAACCTGGAATTCTGCGTGCCGCCCAACCCGATACTGAACAGTATGGTACTGGAAGCAGAGATCAATTTATACAAGCTGCGCAACTGCATGAACATTGCAGGGATCGTGCGGGAGCTGGCGCCATACGCGGCACCGACCGACCAGTTTTCCGGCCTGCCGGTGGCAACGGCCGGCGGACAGGTTACTACCCTAAATGCCGGCGGCACTTTCCGTCCTTCGCCATACCGCTTTGATGTGCTGATCCAGCGCGCCAAGGAACAGGTGCAGCTGGCGCAGCAGATCGAAGCCGCGCTGCTCTCCATGTATGAAAAAACCGACGCGGAAAACTATAGTTTATTACGTGCCCGCCAGGATTTAAAAGTATCGCAGTCCAACATCAAGCTACAGGACCTGCGCCTGAAAGAGGCTTACAGCAGCATTACGCTGGCAGAACTTCAGAAAGACCGGGTCATGATCTCCAGTGATTATTATAACGGTTTGTTGCAAGGGAACAGTCTGAGCGATCTTGAACGTGCGGCATTGAATATGTCAACAGCTATAACCGCAAATTTTCTACTAGCTTCTGCAGCGTCAACATTAAGTTCTTATTTCAGTGCAGGCAACATCAGCGGATTTCTGGCTGATGCATTAACTGCAACCAGTCAATATCTCAATCAGCTTGCCTCTTACGAGCGCCGCCGCCAGGAATGGGAATACCAGCAGGACCTGACCAATGCGGATCTGAAAATCAGCGACCAGCAGATCAAGATTGCGACCGACCAGAAGAACGTGGTAGACCAGGAAAGACAGATCGCCGTGCTGCAGAACAACAATGCCCAGGCCACGCTCGACTTCCTCTCCAACAAATTCACCAATGCCGAGCTGTATGAATGGATGAGCAAGGTACTGGAAAAAGTATACAGCTATATTCTGCAGCAGGCCACTTCCTCTGCCCTGACTGCTGCCAGCCAGCTGCGTTTCGAACGCCAGCTGCAGATCCCGTCCATCATCCAGAACGACTACTGGGAAGCGCCGTCTGATGCCGTTGTATCGGTAGCCGGCAGCGGCAGCGGACCTGACCGCCGCGGCCTCACCGCATCGGCACGCCTGCTGCAGGATGTAACACGCCTGGATCAGTTCGCCTTTGATACAGACGTACGCAAACTCGAACTCACCAAAAACATTTCCCTGGCAACGCTGGATCCCGTAGCCTTCCAGCATTTCCGCGAGAACGGTACGATCACTTTCCAGACACCGATGGAAATGTTTGACCGTGATTTTCCGGGCCATTACCTGCGCCTGGTGAAACGCATCCGGGTATCCATCATTGCGCTGGTACCGCCTGTTGATGGCATTAAGGCCACGCTGATCAATCCGGGTATATCCTACACCGTTGTTGACAATACCTTCCAGCGGGTGCCCGTGCGCAGGGATCCCGAGCGGATCGCGCTGACATCCGCACAGAACGCGACGGGTATGTTTGAGCTTACACAGCAGTCGCTCAAGCTGAATCCGTTTGAAAGCATCGGGGTAGATACTTTCTGGAACTTCTCCCTGCCGAAAGCCGCGAACTTCTTTGATTTCAACAGCATTGCCGATATCCTGTTCACCATTGAATATACTGCGCTGGAGAATCAGGTATACCGTAACACCATCATTGAAAAGCTGAACAACAGTTACGAAGCGGCTCGTCCGTACAGTTTCAAAAACCAGTTCGCCGACCAGTGGTATGACCTGAACAATACAGACAGTACTACCGGCAGCATGACGGTAGCATTCGACACCCTGCAGACCGATTTCCCGGCCAACCTGCAAAATCTGCAGATCGCCGGCATCACGCTGTACTTCCCAGATGGTACCGCCAAACAGAACCTGTCGGTTGAAGGCGAAGATGTCATACTTACCCTGATCCCTTCAGACAACTCCGGCAATGTGAGCGGCAAGGAAGTAATCGCAGACGGCAATATCATCAGTACTTCCTCAGGCAACGCGGCTTCGTGGGCAGCCATGATCTCCAGACCTGTTGCCGGAAGCTGGCAGCTGAACCTGCCGCAGAAAGTGCTGGCGAAGATCCGCAGCGAAGATGTTTCAGATATGCTGTTTGTGATTTATTACAAAGGAGAAACAGCGAAGTGGGTGTAGGTAATTATGAATTATGAATTATAAATTATGAATGATGAATGATGATCCGCCGTGGCAGAATGAATTCTCTGAAATGCAGTCGAAGACTGGCGGGGAAAGAATATTACAAATGGTTGGTGACGCCCGGGTGATTATGGATGCATCATACAAAATGCCGGCGGGCTAAACACCAACCATGGCATAATGCAGCCGAAGACTGGCGCGAGGGAGGTGGATGTTACAGTCCTGAGCGCTCATTCATTATGGAGCGCGGATGTGAATCAAGAATGATAAATTATATCTTATGTCAGTACAGAGTAAAACAGTATTAAAAAGTTATTTCGAGACCGGAGACCAGCCGACGGAATCCAACTTCGGGGACCTGATCGATTCGCTGCAGCATGTGAGCGCGGATACGCTACAGACGCTTACAGACGGTTCATCTATTGCCTGGAACCTGAGCGCCGGCGGGCTCGCGACGGTTACCCTGGGCGGCAACCGTACGCTTGCCAATCCCACGAATATAGCAGCCGGTATTTATATGCTGAAAGTAATACAGGACGGAACAGGCAGCCGCACCCTCGCCTACGGCACCAGCTATAAATTTGCCGGCGGTGTGGTACCTATACTCAGCAGTGCTGCAGCGGCATATGATATCCTGACATTCTTCTGCGACGGTACAAACATGAACTGTATTCCGTCCTATAACTTCAGTTAGCGGTGCGGTAAAGGGAATCCTGTATAAAGTAAAATGATGGATGATGGCTCTCTTACATGCAGTCAAAGACTGCCAAATCATACACACCAGTCAAAGACTGGCGCGAGGAAGGAGAAATGATACACGCCAGTCAAAGACTGGCACGAGGTCAGGTGGTCATAATTCATTCCGCCACGGCGGATCATCATTCATCATTCATAATTCATAATTATTAATTATTAATTATTAAAATGTTTTCATTTGATCCTGCACATACTCAACAACTGGAACTGTCGCTGAAATGCGATTACAGAAAAGGTGTTCCGGCACAACGTTACATTATTGTACCGAATGCTTTCGCCTGGGTGGATTCCAATGGTGACGGACTCGGAGATTTCTGGCTGATCGGCGGCGGCACGCCAAGCATTGTCACCGGGAATGGTTTCGCCGGCCGGGCTCAGCGCCTTGTAGCAGGCGCAGCAGCACGTATCCTTCGCAATTTAAATTCAATTGTCACGAAAGGTGCTTATTACCGGCTGCGTTTCAGATGGCGCGCAGGAATTAATCTGCAGGTATGTTTAGGGAATGGAACGAATTTTACAGCCTTGGGTGCCAACACGGGCAATGCTGTTTTTTTTGACGGCATTCTCCGTGCCAACAGCACTGCTTTTATTGAATTTTCTATTGCTGCAAGTGATTATGCTGAAGTGTCAGAAATCGAATTATGGGAAGTTACTCCTGCCCGTTTCCAGGACGAAGGCCAACACAGAAATATTCATGGAATCCTGTATTCCGGCAAAGCATTTCAGTTTGATGGTGTCAGCACGTACATGGATTGCGGCAACCCTGTTGTATTGCAGGTAAGTTCAGCCTTCAGCATCTGCTTCTGGATAAAATTTGCTGTAAACGGAAATGTGCTTGTATCCAGAGATGATAACGGCAGTAACCGCGCCTTCCAGGTCTACAAAGACAGCAGCGGCAAACTGAATTTTGTTACGGTATCCGGAGCAAGCGTTTCCACGCTCACCGAAACGACCGCTACGGTGGATGATGAAATCTGGCACCGCGTAGTATGTACCTATAACGGAAGTACCAAAGCTGTTTATGTTGACGGCAGCCTGAGTGTATCCGGCTCCGGAGGAGGAAGTGTTAACAACGCCGCCGTCAATCTTTTTATCGGCAAGCTTGGAAACAACAGCGCTTATCTTTCCGGTGGATTGTGCGATGTACAGCTCTGGAACAAAGCGCTGGACAGCGCTGACGTATTGTTTGATTTTCAGTATCCGGAAAAGCCTGCCTGGCAGCGAAACAATACCAACCTTGCAGCTGCTGACCTGGTTGGACACTGGTGGATGGCCGAAAGTTATGGCTATTATGCGTTTGATTATTCAGGAAACAGAAATGACAGTGTCTTATACGGTGTTACAGCGCTCACCCAACAGAAAGATATTCCACAGCCTTCCCTGATGGCATACAGCCAGAAGATCTTCTTTACAGTAGATGCGATTGTACGCAACAGTAACACGAACAGTGTCGGCAATATCTGGAACAACGGCGGAAAGCTGCATGTAGAGGTAATACCATACAGCGACGGAGAAAGCGACCAGGGAACCATTATGACCAAAACATCCTGGCTGCTGCGTTGTGAGGGAGAGAGCGCGGGCAAGGTAAAACTCCGGTTCATTGTGCTTTTCTCTTCCGCAAACGGAGAATGGGTGACTACGAATACCGAGGTTCCGTTAAAACAGCTGTCGTCCATTACTGTGGAATATAATTCTTCATCAGCGGCAAACGTACCTGTTATCAAAGTGAACGGAACCACGGTAGTACTTACGACCGTGTCAACACCAGCCGGCACATATACTTCAGACACCAGTGCGTTTATGTATGTGGGCGACACCTCTGCTTCAACAACCGCTTTTGAAGGCCTGATCGATAACATACAATTATACAACAACAATGTATTAAAAGGATCCTGGTATAACGAAGGCATGTTCCGCTGGTCTGACCTGAGTGGAAACAATAACCTGATGCTTACCGGATCAGCAAATAAAGAGCTTTTTTTAATAGCCGATCCAGCCGTACCGGGAACAGATATCCTTGGTTTCCCTCTTACCAATACGGTTACCCGCCACGGAGCAAATTTTGATATGAAAACATATAGTGAAAGCAGTTTCTGTGCCGGGGTTGATTTCAATGCTGCAACAGAAGATTTTTCCTTTACTGCCTGGGTACGCTTCGCGCGCATAGCCAACGGGGCCACACAGATATTAATAAGCATGCAGACTTCTTCAACTTCAGGCTTCGCGTTTTATCTGGATAATAATTACCACTTACAGGCAACGCTGAATGCACTTAAATCTTCTGCATCAACTTCCCTGACGGATATCAACTGGCATTTTATTGTCTGCACCGTAGACCGTGATGATAAAATGAAGATTTACCTGGACGGCAGTGAAGTAACCTATTCGCAGCAGGACAATCTTGCTTCGGCAGCCATGAATACAAATTTAAACCCACGATTGGGAATACGTTCGTACGGTGGCACAAGCCAGTTCAAGGGACAGCTTGCCGGAGTAACGCTGCACCGCAAAGTATTGAGTGCAGAAGAACAGAAACACCTGTATGCATTCGGGAAGGAACATTATAGTTAATTATGAATTATAAATTATGAATTATGAATTGATTGTTTATCCAATACAGGATTACAAATCCTGTTTGTCTGGCTTCGGTTCGCCGCGGCGAATGCAAATTATGAAGAACGTGGAAGCGGGTGAAAGGCACAAGCGAATGCTTGCGTTAGCAAAGAGCTTGCATTAGCAAAGAGTGCAGTCAAAGACTGCGAAATGATACACACCAGTCAAAGACTGGCGCGAGGGAGATTCAATGTCGTTTAGTTAAGAATTAGTTTATCGAATTCAAATTACCTTAATGATACTGAAACCGTCCTATAAATGGGACGGCAATGAAAGCCGAGCCAACATTCATATAATCCTTTGCACAACTTTCATTGCCGTTTGGTTTAGCCAACGGTTTTAGAACAATCAAAATACGCAGCTCCTTAACTAAACAACATTGAATTACAAATTCCGAAGAGCTGATGAAAAAGACACAAGCGAATACTTGCGTTAGCAAAGAGCTTGCATTAGCAAAGAGTGCAGTCAAAGACTGCGAAATGATACGCACCAGTCAAAGACTGGCGCGAGGGAGAGCGAGGGAGATTGAGAATGGATATTACTGATTACTGACACTACTGAAATAAACTTATGGTTACAAACAATATGTATATCCTGGTTCCGAAAGCATTGTGGGATACGACCGTGCCTGTGCATGCATATGATTATCATGTCAACAACGGTACGGATGATCAACCGGATATTGTTTCCTACACACCAACATTCCGCGAGGTAAGCGAACTGTTCCAAAACAGATACGGTGATACCATCTTCTCTCCGGACTGGGAGAATGATGCGGTATCAGATACAGAAAAACACGCGGTCCTGAAAGGTGAATTTACGATGGTAACACTGGACGAAAACAGCAATCTTATACCGGATGTGCCCGGCGAACTGAATGTACTCCTGCAGGCAGGTGTGCTGCCGCTTACGCAGACACAGGCTATCCGGTTGATTAATGTATGGAACGGAGTGGATAATTATGAATTATGAATGGATTGTTTATCAAATACAGGATTATAAATCCTGTTTATCTGGCTTTGGTTCGCCGCGGCGAATGCAAATTCCGAAGAGCGGGGAAGCGGGTAAAAGGCACAAGCGAATGCTTGCGCCAGCAAGGAAGACTGGCGCGAGGGAAGTTATGCATCTCTAATTCATAATTCATCATTCATAATTTATAATTCATAATTTATAATTCATAATTTTCAAAAGCATGGATAATAAAACAGGTGTAGGCGGCAATGTGATCAGTACTCCAACGGGGGGCGGTGCTATTACAGGCATGGGTGAAAAATTTTCTCCGGACCTGTTTACCGGCACGGGTAATTTTTCAGTACCTGTTGCTTCGCCACCCGGGCGCAACGGGCTGCAGCCGCAGCTTTCCGTTGGCTACAGTACCGGCAACGGCGGCAGTCCGTTCGGGCTGGGCTGGAACTTGTCAGTACCCGGCGTGAGCCGCAAGACTTCCAAAGGTATTCCTTTGTACGACGATGCGAAGGATGTATTCATCCTGTCGGGCGCTGAGGACCTGATCCCTGTTGCGGATGCAGCTGCTCCCGCGGGCGCGCAGCGTTACCGTCCGCGTACGGAAGGACTCTTTGCGCGCATCTACCGCTTCAAAGATGCTCATAATGATTACTGGGAAGTGTGGAGCAAGGACGGACTGCGCAGTTACTACGGCACACCCGGCGCTGCCAATACACCCGCGGCATACAACGACCCGGCCACATGCGCCGATCCGGATTACAAGACCAAAGTCTTCCAGTGGTATCTCAGCAAAACCATTGACGTATTCGGAAATGTGATCCTCTACGATTACGAACGTGTGCAGGTACAGGATGCCGAACACAACAGCGACATGGTTTACCTGACACGCATCCGCTATGCTGATTATACAGACGGTGACGCGGTAAAATTCCTGTGCAGTGTTTCCTTTGTATACGAGGAACGCCCCGATCCTTTCTCCTTTTACAAGCAGGGCTTTGAAATGCGCATCACCAGAAGATGTACGCAGATCCAAACCTATACGCACCCCGATGATACAACCCTATTAACCAAAACCTATCACTTCGTTTACCTGGATGTGCGGGTAGCCGCAAACGAATTGCCTGCCTCGGCATTGCCGCTCAACAACAGCAGCATGCTCAGCCAGGTGCGTGTGGAGGGACATGACGGTGATGCTTCCGAATCCATGCCGCCGCTGGAGTTCGGTTATACCGTCTTCAATCCGGCAGACCGCAACTTCGCGCCCATCAACGGCAGCGACCTGCCCGCTTCTTCCCTTGCAGACGGGGAATACGAACTGGCCGATCTGTTTGGCAGCGGTATGCCCGATCTTTTCCAGCTCAATACCAACCTGGGTGTGGCCCGCTACTGGCGCAACCTGGGCAATGGCACCTTTGACCGTCCGCAGAACATGCCGTTTGCGCCTGCCGCTACAGACCTGGCTGATCCAACCGTACAGCTCATCGATGCCAATGGCGACGGCAAGCTTGACCTGTTTGTGAACCGCAGCGGACATGCCGGTTATTATCCGCTGCAGCAGAACGGCCTGTGGAGCAGCCGTTCTTTCCAGCCGTATAAATACATTCCCTCCTTCTCTCTGTCGGATCCCGAAGTAAAGCTGCTGGACCTGGACGGAGACGGGATCACCGATGTGCTGCGCAACGGCAGCCGCTTTGAATGTTTCTTCAATGATCCGGTGCAGGGATTTTATAAAACAAAGACCGTTGAAAAGAAACAGCTCAACGGTTTTCCCAACGTATCCTTTGCCGATCCGCATGTGCGCACCGCCGACATGAGCGGCGACGGCATGCAGGACATTGTACTGATCTACGACGGCCGCATTGATTACTGGCCCAATCTGGGTTATGGGAACTGGGGCAGGCGCATACACATGAAACATTCGCCGCGCCTGCCCTACCGCTTCAACGCTGAACAGCTGCTGATCGGTGATGTGGACGGCGACGGCCTGAGTGACCTGATCTATGTAGAGAACAACAGGATCACGCTGTGGATGAACCAGGGCGGCGACAGCTGGAGCGCGCCCGTAGTGATTCAGGGTACACCGCCCCTGCGCGACATGCGGGCCGTGCGCCTGGCCGACATGCTGGGCAACGGGGTGGCCGGCATATTATGGAGCTATGACTATACCGTTAATCCCGGCCGGGAACGCATGTACTTCCTGGACTTCACGCAGGGCATCAAACCCTATGTATTGCAGGAGATGAATAACAACATGGGCGCCATTACACGTGTGCAATATAAACCTTCCACGTATTACTACCTGCGCGACCTGCCGCCGCGGGCGGGTGGCGTAACCGATCCCACAGAGATCGGTACCTTACCAAACGGCAAACGTACGCCCTGGCTCACCACCCTGCCTTTCCCGGTGCAGGTGGTGAGCCGTGTGGAAGTGATCGATGCCCTTTCCAACGGCAAGCTTGTGACTGAATACAGCTACCATCATGGTTACTGGGATGGCGGCGAGCGCGAGTTCCGCGGCTTTGGTCGGGTACACCAGCGGGACACGGAAGGGTTTGATCGTTATAATGTACAGAGTACGGAGTACGGAGTACAAAGTAGCGGAAACAACACCATTGATTTTAATAAAGTGCAGCAGGTGCATTACGCTTCGCCGACGGAAAGTATTTCCTGGTTTCATTTAGGGCCCATTGGCGATGAGCATGGCGACTGGAAGGAAGTTGGTTATGAGGCTGAATACTGGAACAGTGATAAACCCATGCTGCAGCGGCCAAAGGAAATGATCACCATGATCCAGCAACTGCCAAGGCGGGCCAGACGTGATGCCTACCGCACGCTGCGCGGCAGCTCTTTACGCAGTGAGCTTTACGCCCTGGACGGCACCGCCCGCCAGAACCGGCCCTACACCGTATCCGAAAACCTGCAGGGGGTGCGGACGGAGTCTGTGTATGTGCCTATGCAGGAAAGGCAGAAAGGCACCGCGCCAGGTGCGGCTGTTGCCATTTACGGTCCGGATGAGAACAACAAGCAAGGCAGTGGTTATATCTTCTTTGCCTTTGGTGTGGCTTCGCGCAGCTCACAGTGGGAACGCGGGGAAGAACCTTTGACCACGTTTTCTTTCTCTGAAAATTACGATGCGTATGGAACAGCCTTAGTACAGATCGGCATCGCAGTACCAAGGGGGAAAAATCCTTTGTTAAAAAACCAGCCTCCGGGAAGTCCGTATTTAGCGACTTGCGGAACAAGTACGGTTGTACATAAAGATGACAGTACACATTATCTGATCGGCAGGGCTGTTTCAGCATCCAGCTATGAAGCACTGAACAACGGAGATACCTCTGTGTTTGAGCTGAAGGATTTTATACTCAGCGAACTCAACAGCGAAACAGCTTTAAGCCTTAAACTTTTAGCGTTTGGCCTGACATACTACGACGGCACGGCCTTTACTGGCTTGCCTTACGGACAGATCGGTGATTACGGCGTACCCGTACGGGCCGAAAGCCTGGTCTTTGATCAGGCGTTATTAAACAGCATTTACGGCAGCAACCTGCCGCCTTATATATTACAGAGCGGCTCGCCGGTCTGGACAAGCGATTACCCGGCGGCCTTCCGCACGGCACTTCCTGCCAATGCCGGCTATGTGTATTACGACGGCAGCGATGGCGTGCATGTTGCCGGTTACTATGCCGGCGCACAGCGCAGCAAATTTGATTTCCAGGTAAGTCCGGCTACCGCGAAGGGACTGGTGCTGCAGATGCAGGATGCACTGGGCAATACCGCCACCATCACCTACGATGATTATAAACTGTTACCGCTCACGGTTACCGATCCCGCGGGCATGGTTACCGCTGCCGCATACGATTACCGGGTGATGCAGGCCAAACAGGTAACCGAGCCCAACGGCAACCGCGTGCAGCTGGCCTTTACCCCGCTGGGCTTTGTAAATAAAACAGCCGTGATGGGCAAAGTAAGCGATGTGCCGCAGCATGGGGATACGCTGGAACACCCGACCACATTCATGGAGTATGATTTTTTTGCGTATGTCAATAACAGCCTGCCGGTGTTTGTAAAAACCACCGCGCGTGAAAACCATTACCAGGACGGCATCAAC
>NZ_JBQCDF010000011.1:0-15528 GCF_051961495.1 Cytophaga sp.
TACATAACTTTACAATGGATGAAGGATTAATTGCTCGTAAACACCTTCACCCAATCCACATACATGCTGCCTGTCTCTATATCTGCCGGATCAGGCAGGTTGGGGTTTCTGAAATAGTCGCCGCCAACAGCAAGGTTCAGTGTAATATTCTGTTGTTTGCCAAACATCTCATCGATGTATTGTCCCGGAGAATTAGCAGATGTTAATGTACGGATAACTTTTCCGTTCAGCATAAAGGTAAGCTTTGTTTCTTCCCAGATTACTTCATAGACGTGCCAGTATTTTGTAAGATCCTTTGTTGTTGTGAGGTCCAGTCCGCTGGTACTAGGTACCTGGCTGGTACCGGCCGTTGATCCGTAGAAATAATTGGTACCATATTGAAATGGCAAGTGTCCTTTTGCTTCGATCACATCAATCTCACCATTGGTAGGCCAGGCGGCCCCATAGCTCCAGAAAGCCGGCCACATGCCGTAACCCGGTGCCAGTTTCATGCGCGCGGCAAAACGTACCTTAGGTGTCGTGCTGTTTGCGGATATCTTTGTTTTGGATTCGATGCGGGCAGAAGTGAAATCAAATGTTTTTTGAGTGTTGTTGGATGGTACTTGATTGCCTGTGACAGTTTTTCTGATTGCAGTAATTGTTAGAATACCATCTTTGAGATTTAAATTCTCCGGGCTATTGGAGTAATACTGGTATTCGTTGTTATAAGCACCACCTTGCCAGATGTTCCAGTTGCTTAAGTCACCTGAAAAATTTTCCTCGGAAGTCTTGGTCCAGCCGGCATTGATCACAGCCGCTTCATCCATATCGTAGTTCATGGTATCTGTAGCAATGGCTGCCGGATCATCTTTCTTTTTGCAGGATGTGGAGAGAATGGTTGCGAGACTAATAATCGCAATCGTAGTTAAGAGTTTGTTCATGCTTATACTTTTCGGTTGGTATAAGTTACACAGATTTTGCAGGGGAATTGATTGTATGTAATGAATATGTATTTTTTGCATGTTACATCATCATATATCCAACAATAGTTCTGCGTCTTCTTTTGAAAAATAATACTTTATGAAATTTAACTTTGATAGACATTCGCTTGGATTCCTTGAAAAGAAATTGAGAAGGCTGGCTTTTTAAGCACTACTTCCGCTTCGGCAATATCACTTACCTGTTGTGTTACCGGATGTAGCAAGCAAATGGGTAAATCCTCCTTTTAAAAAAGATTTTTTATCTGTCTGCATAAACTGGATATAGTGCATGATTTTTTCTTTGCTGCCCGTGTTTTCATTGAAAAAATGATCCAGTATTTCGGGTGTGATCTCAACGGGCTTGGCTAAAAATAAGGAAAAGCAAATAAACTGAATAAACTCATTTTCGACTGAGATATCCGTTAACTTATGAAGCTTTGCATAGCGGAGCAGTTCAAGATCAAGCTCATCCTGAAAATGTTCGTATGCAGGCATGTCGTCTAGGGAAGCAGACATAATAATTATGAGTTATGAATTATAAATGAAAGATTAATTCGTGGTGAATTTATTATGACGAATCAATTCATAATTTATCATTCATAATTCATAATTAAAAAAGATTGCTCCTTTTAAATATAATTCGGCTTTGCCGCCTATGAATACACGGGAGCCGGCATATGTACAATACAACACACCGCCTCGTTTGGATAACTGTCGCGCATTTAAATTATCCTTGTTCAGTTTTTGCGCCCAATACGGGATCAGCAAACAATGCGCTGATCCCGTAACCGGGTCTTCATCTATGCCTGCTTGTGGCGCAAAAAAACGCGACACAAAATCGGCTGTTGTTCCTTTGGCTGTAAGGATTACGCCTACAGCAGCATCTAATTTTTGTAATTTATAAAAGTCTGGTTTGGCTTCCGCTACTTCTTTTTCTGTTGCTACTTCAACCAGAATAAAACTTTTTCCTGCACCAACGGCAATAGGCGCAAGGCCTAATGCTTCCCGGTATACATCAGATACAGGTAGTTCTTTATATGTGTCTGCAGGGAAATTTAAGACAAAAATATCTTTCTCTTTGATAACCTTTAGCTCACCGCTTTTAGAATGAAACCGTATTTCATTCCGGGAATAATTGAGTTCATTGAAAATTACGTAAGCTGCGGCAAGTGTGGCATGTCCGCAAAGCGGAACTTCAACTTCCGGTGTAAACCAGCGGATATTGTATACATCATTTTCCTGTACAAAGAATGCTGTTTCAGAAAGATTGTTCTGTGCGGCTATTGACCTCAATTGTTCTTCTCCAGGCCAGTATGTAAGCGGACAAACAGCCGCAGGGTTACCGGTAAATGATCCGGATGAAAATGCGTTTACTATATAAAGCGGGAAAGACATGTATATTGTATTGTGATTATACAGGCTTGCTATTTCAGCAAGCCTGTATTCGTTTATTGGTTGGATCAGTTTAAAAACCAGACAAAACTGTAAACAGGATTATTTTTCTGTTCTAATGCGCAGATACTTTTCTCCTCAAAGATTGTCTGTTCAATATCTTTGAGCGTTACAGAAGGACTGGCAAGATTTATTACATGTTCATCAAATAAAATCGGATTGTAAACGGTTTCAGCTTTTGAAAAAGTTTTTTGATCACGGACATTTTTTCTTGCCAGTGTAAGCGTTTTATATTGAATAGTAGTTGTCATAATGGTAAGCAATTGAGTGTGAAGAAATGATTTACGTTGATCATGAATTCTATTCTGATCAGAGATTTGCTTAAAAGATTAAGCTTAACAGCGGTTTCTTGTTTTCATAGTCGTACTTTTTATAGTTCCACATGGGCAGGAATTGGCACCTTGCTTTGGTAGGCAGGTTGCCAGAAGTTCATAGAGCCTGATCTCTCCCTTCATTCTGTATAATACACGACCCTCAATTGGGTAGGTGATACAAATGTAAAGTAAAATAAATATAAAACAAATATTATTTTGAAAATTATTGAATAAATATTTTAAACAGAATAATATTCTTTTATGATTTGTTTAATCAAGAAGCTGTTTTGCTTGGTTCCGGAATCGGAAAAATCTACCGGAAAATAATGGTAGGAGGGACATTGAACTTTCTTTCCACTTTCGAAAAGAAACTATACGCAATCCCGTAAAGTGTTCTTAAATTAGCAGGATTTTAATCAAATTAGAATGAGGAATAAGATATTAAGTGATGGTGCTAAAGAGCTTAGCTACGAAATCAGAGAAATTGTTAAAAAAGCTGATCTTATTAATAAGAACGGTCAGCCTATTGTATTTGAAAATATTGGAGATCCCATTCAAAAGAATAATGTTGTACCTCATTGGATCAGAGAAACAATTTCTAATCTGACTTTAGACAACAAGAGTTATAGTTATTCTCCTTCAAAAGGAATTCTTAAAACACGTCAGTTTCTGGCGGAGTTAAATAATAAAAAGAACGGTGCGCAAATTACAGCCGATGATATTTTATTTTTCAACGGTCTGGGAGATGCTATTGCGAAAGTATATCAATTCATCAGCCGCAGTTCGCGCGTCATTGGCCCGTCGCCGGCGTATTCAACACACTCATCCGCTGAAGCTGCGCACGCGAGCCAGGATCCGATCACGTATAAATTAGACCCGAATAATCACTGGTATCCGGATCTGGATGATCTGTATAACAAAGTAAAATATAATCCGAACATCATCGGAATCTTGATTATCAATCCGGATAACCCGACAGGAATGGTATATCCTTTAGAAACATTGAAACGCATTGTTGAAATAGCACGCGAATTCAATCTGTTTTTATTGAGCGATGAGATTTATCTGAACATTACCTACAACGGCGCGCGCGCGTATTCTTTAGCTGAAGTAATTGAAGATGTTCCGGGTTTTGCGATGAAAGGATTTTCGAAAGAATTCCCATGGCCGGGGTCCCGTTGTGGCTGGATGGAATATTACAACCGCGGTAAAGACCAGGACTTTGATAAATTCTGTTCGGCATTGGATAATGCAAAGATGATTGAGGTATGTTCTACAACCTTGCCGCAACTTGCTATTCCGGTGATCATGTCTGATCCGCGATATCTGCCGTATAGAGAAGAATTAAATAATAAGATCGGCAAACGCAGTAAGATCATTGCAGGAATATTGGGACAGATACCTGAGCTGATGTTCAATGAAACATACGGTGCATTCTACAATACAATTGTGTTTAAGGATGGGGTGCTGAACAACAAGCAAACACTGCCGATCGATAATGCCGCAAACAAGGCTTTGGTGGAGAAGTGGGTGAGTGAGCCGAATGTAGATCTTGATAAACGTTTTGTGTATTATCTGCTGGCATCAAAAGGAATTTGTGTCGTTCCGATTTCTTCATTCTGTTCAGACCTGAAAGGATTCAGAGTCACCTTGCTGGAAGAGAATGAAGAGTTGCTGGAAAAAACGTTTACAAGCATCCGCGATGCGATCAGAGAATATTTGAAAAGCTGATTTAAGTGTAAAAGTGTAGAGTGTAAAGTGTAAGCTTGAATAATGAAATGCAGTGAAGACAACAAAGGCATCTTTACACTTTACACTCTAAACTTTACACTCATTAACATGGTAGTTCAATAATAAACGTAGTACCTACGTATAATTCACTTTCGGCCCGTATGGTGCCCCCAAGGATTTCCACCTGACTTTTTGTAATGTATAGACCCAGTCCTTTGCCTTCTACATGGAAGTGGAAGCGTTTATAGAATCCAAACAGGTTATCACCGATTTTCGATGCATCCATTCCGATTCCGTTATCTGTTATGCGGATAGAAAATGCTGTGTCCGTTAATTTGGTGATTTGTACATCTATCCGAAGTTTTCTCTGCGGATGCTTATACTTTTGCGCATTTGAAAACAGATTGTAAAAAATGCTTTCATAAAATGATTTGATGCCCGAAATTTCAAGTGATGGATCTACATATAGATTAACCTGTATTCGTTTAATATCAAGTTGTTTCAGGTTGTTTGAAATGATGGTTTCAAAATCGACCGCCTCTTTTATTTTCTCTGAAGTTTTATAAGAAAGAATTTTATTCAGATCTTTTAGAATTTCATCCATACGGTTAATCACCGTAAAGCTCTTGTCGATATACAGTAATTTTTCATCTGGATTTTTTTCCTGATAATATAATTCATAAAGTCCTTGCAGGGTTGAAAGTGGTCCGCGTAAATTATGCGAAGTAATAAAATTGAATTGCTCCAGCTGTTTGTTGGTCTCATTGAGTTCATCCAGTGACTTTTTCAGTTCCAGCGTTTTTGTGGCAACAACTTCATTTAAATTTTTATTCAACAGATTCAGTTCTGCATTCTTTTGTTTTAATTCTTCAGTTCTTAGATACACCGTTGTTTCAAGTGTATCGTTTTGAGTGGTTAATAAATACTCACGTTCTTTCAGAACTTCAATGATCTTTTCCTGATATAGAATGTGTTGAGATTTATAAGTTTGGTACTTACCAGCGATGATAAATGAAAAAATCCCGGCCTGGATGAGTGTGCCAATCTGTACATAGTTATTGATATATGGCGTACCGGGAATAACGTTGGCTACTGATAGAACCGTTAATACAATTGAAATCAGGTAAGCTGACCAGGCGAGAATAAAATAAAAAGCATTCCTGTTACCTTTTTTCCATACCAGTATTCCATATAGTAAATAAATAATAATTTGTGTGAAGGCCGTACTTTGCAGTACATACATGGCGGCTGTGTAAGCACCGATAATATTAAGCAAACAAACCAGGAAAAAGCATACAGTCATTATGATGAAGAAAAACTTTATCTTCGGATAGTAGGCTCTTATTTCTAAAAAGTAATAAACGAAAAAAGGAGTTGTTACGGCACTCATTGCAAACAACGAAAACTTATATGTATTTATGACAGGTGTATTTGGCCATAAATAAGCAAAGAGGTAACCATCTAAACATAGGTTCAGCATGATGGTTCCATAGAGAAATAATGAATAATAGATGAAAGCTTTTTCGCGTGAACGAATGAAAAATAAAAGTGCTACTGTTGCCATTATAAATACAATGCCCCAGTAGAAGGCATTGAATAAATTTTTAATTACTGCAACCTGTGTGTTTTTTATAGTATCACGGATAAAGATGGGGAAACTGGCATTGTATAAATCATATGCTTCAACAAAGTAAATCGTATTGGGTTTGACAGGGAAATTAACTTGCTCCGGGAATGAATTATCGTGCTGGTAAGGCAACTTCATTCCTCTGGTACGAATAAGTTTTAAATGTCCGTCCTGGTATTCATAAAGTGAAACAAGATTCAAATTACAGTTTTCTATAACTAATATTTTTCCATCCGGAGACTTTATAGAATCTGTTTTGAAATATAGCCACACAGGTTTGTCAATACTGGTAAGGACATTGTATACATCCTTTGTCTGCGATTTAAATACGTTGTTTTGTGCAAGCGTAAGTATACTATCGGTAGATAGTACATTGGAAGCGGGGTAGATTTTTAAAAATCTACCCGCTGAATATTCAGTGTTTGTTGGAATCGGAGAAAGTTCGGTCCAGCTTGTATTGTTTTCAGCGTAGACACTAAAGCAAAAAAATAAAATGAAAAAAACAGCCGGTAATTTGAGTAATTGTTTCCGTATGATTACCCGTTTAGTCATGTGTTACAATTTCTTCAATGTTGTTTTTTATATTCAAAGCTATCTTATCCATTTCAAGGTCATTCAGGTCGTAACCGAATGGCTCTTCAATTTCTTCGGCAGTGATCACAATACTCATCAGTATATAGTAGAGAAGTATAACCAATGGTACGCAAAGCCAGCCGATCTCATCTACCAGACTGAATGGAAGCATGATTACATACAAGTTGATCAGAAATTTCAACAGGTACATATAAGCCATAGGAATAGGGGTATTTTTGATCCGTTCACATTTTCCAAGTATATCAACCAGACCATGGATTTTTTCTATCAATAAGCTTTGCTGAATGTCAGAAATTAAATTACGTTTCCATACATTTTCAATTTTATTGGTCATGATGTTTGCAATAACTACAGGTTTGTGTTTTGCATTTTCAACCAACATTCTGTCTTCTTTAGATAAAATATCCAGTGATACTTTGTCTACCTGGTCTCTCAGGTGTGCTTTCATATTGAAAACAAACGAGATCAATAAATTGGAAACTTCTTTTCTTTCCGGCGTATTGAATGGCAGTAATCCGTTTAATGTAATAGCCAGGTTTCTGGAAGTATTTACCAGGGCACCCACTTCTTTACGGGCTTCCCACCACTTATCGTATGCGGTAGAGTTTCTGAATACCAATAACAAACCTAGCGCGGCCCCCATATACCCAGGTAGTGCTCCGCTGATGGTCATATTTAATTTTTTATATTCATCAGCGTTGTTGTTATGCAGGTATACCAAAACAATTGTGATGGAAGTAAGTACAAACATTCCTGCCAGTAGTCTTCTAACAATCGCACCTTTAAAAACAAGCGCCAGCTTTAATGATTGTTTATCAAGTTTCATATTTTCTCTTTGTGCATGATATGGGCATTGCCCAATACATTTACTTTGCCTGTTTCTTTATCAACGATTTTAGTTTCAATAACAGCTGTGTGTTTATCAGCATTGATTTCAAGAACCTTTAATTGTGCTTCATATTGCACGTCTACATACATAGGGCGTTTGAAATCAATTTCCTGTTTTAAGTATACAGTTCCTTCCCCCGGAAACTTCATGCCTAAGATTTTAGACATGATGCTGGCGCCCAGAATACCGTGGATGATCGGTTTTTTGAACATTGTTGTTGCTGCGTATTCAGCATCTAAATGCAGCGGGTTTTTATCACCCGATAACTCTGCAAATTGTATAACCTGTTCCTGTGAATAGGAAAATACTTCTGAATACGTATCGCCGATCTGTAACATAATTAACCAATTTTTTCCTGTAATGTCTGAACGAGTTTAAGAACCTGCTCATAAGAATGAGCCGGGAAATTTGCAATACGAATCTGGGTTTCTTTTTTAGAACCATAGCCTGCACCAACTGCCATGTCAAATGGTTCGAGAATTTTGTTAACCTCGCCAGGTAGCATAGTAGTATTGGCAACGATGGTTGTCATAGAACGCAACCGTGCATCTTCAACACCAAAGCTGAATATTTTACTTGAACTGATGTACTTGTTGATTAAAGCTGCCTTATCTTCCGTTTGTTTGCGAACACCATCCGCACCGATTTTTAACATATCAGCTGTAACTTTTCCCAGGAGGAAGATGTTCATTGCATTCGGAGTTTCCGGTGTTTGATTTACTTTCGCCTTCTCTAACATGGAAGGGATGGTATGATAGGTGCCGATTGATTTGCCTTTAGCCAGTAATGCTTTAGATTTTTCAATCACACGATCGTTCAGGATCCATACACCCAAACCGGCAGGCAAACCAAAACATTTCTGTACAGAGAAAAATGCAGAGTCAATTTTTGTCCAGTCAAATTTGGGATAAGGAAGAGAAGACACTGCATCCACAAAGATCAAGGCATCTTTGTTTTTATCTCTGAACTGATTGATGTCTTCAACCGGCATAGATACGCCAGAGCTTGTTTCATTATGCGTTAAGCAAATGATTTCAGCATCTGCAGGTACAGTAATGTTGGCAGGGTAGAAGCCTTTGCCAAACGCTGCTTCTTCTTTGTAAGCTTCGCGGCCAAGTTCGCCGGCAAATTCATAAAAACGTTTAGAGAAAGAACCATTCACGCAATGGAAACTTTTTTTCTCTACACAGTTCTGAATAATGCGTTCCCAGATTTCTGTTGCCGAAGCAAGGAATAAAACTTCGTAATTGGAAGGGAGTTCCAATAAGGTTTTAAGATTGTCTGAAGCTGTTTTGTATACTTCTTCAAACTTTTTGCTGCGATGAGAAATAACCCCGATCTTTTCATCCAGGGCTGTGATCATATGCTGACGCACAGTTGGGTATAATTCAGATGGGCCTGGAGTAAAGTAGATTTTATTGTTCATTATTGTAATGATAGTAATTGCTTGATTATACATTCAAGCTTAAAATTAGTTTAGTTGGTACAGAGTACGGAGTACTTAGTACTCAATACTCAATACTCTGTACTCTGTACTAGTATAAAGTTCTGAAACGGATTGTTCCAGGAATTTCTTTTAATTCATTTAACACTTCTTTATCGTAGATCTTAGCGATGTCTGTAATTACATAACCAACCTGTTCGTTGGTTTTTAAATATTGTGCTAAGATATTGATGTTGTGTTTCGCAAACAGGTTATTGATCTTAGCAAGGATACCCGGCTGGTTTTCATGCAGGTGCATGAAACGGTGACCTTCCTGTAATTCAGGCAACTGAATGTTCGGGAAGTTTACGCTATGCAGGGTAGTACCATTGTTGATGTAATCTGTAATTCTGTTTGGTACAAAATTGCCAATGTTTGATTGAGCCTCTTCAGTAGAGCCACCAATGTGTGGAGTAAGAATTACGTTTGGTAAGCCTCGTACATCATTGATGAATTCTTCGTCGTTATTTTTTGGTTCGTATTCGTATACATCAAGTCCGGCGCCTAATATTTTACCACTCTTGATGTTTTGTGCCAATGCTTTAAGATCTGTTACCGGTCCGCGGGCCAGGTTTAAGAAAATGGACCCTTGTTTCATCTGGTCAAATTCTTTTGCACCGAACATGCCTTTGTTGCTTGCTCTGCCATCCACGTGAAGAGATACCACATCCGCAATATTTAACAGCTCTTTTAAGCTGTTGCATTTCTTCGCATTACCTAAAGATAGTCTTTCAACGATATCATAGTAATACACCACCATACCCAGAGATTCTGCAATTACAGAAAGCTGAGAGCCTATGTTGCCGTAGCCTACAAGACCTAACTTTTTACCTCTGATCTCAAAAGAGTTTTTTGCAGATTTATCCCACTTACCCGTGTGCATCTGCATACTCTTCTCAAGTGTACGACGGTACAACATGATAATCTCGCCGATTGCCAATTCAACCACACTGCGTGTATTGCTGAATGGTGCGTTGAATACTGCAACACCTTTCTGTTGTGCAGCTTTCAGGTCGATCTGGTTTGTACCGATACAGAATGCACCGATTGCTAAAAGCTTAGGTGCATGCTCCAATACTTTTGCAGTGATTGTAGTTTTAGAACGGATACCAATAATAGATACGTCTTTGATCTTTTCAATCAATTCATCTTCTTCCAATGCACTTGCAATTACTTCAACGGTATAGCCTTCTTCGCTGAATAATTTTTGAGCGTCTGTATGGATGTTTTCCAGCAATAAAACTTTGATACGGTTCTTTGGATAAGAGATCGTCATCGGAAGTTTTTCCTGGAATAATATTTCGTCGAAGTTCGGAGCGATGCTGTCTGCTTTGGCAATTACTGCTGCGCGGCTTACATTTTCTGTAAATGCGTAGAATTTAGTTGCAAGACCCGCGCCTCTGATTTCGTAGTCTGTATAGCCATCGCCGATCACATGTACGTCGCCTGTTAAGCCAAGCTTTTCCATCAACTTGATCTTGCCTTTATCCTGACTAAGCGGGTTGTTGGCATCGCAGCCGATGATGTTATCATCTTTGTCGAATGTAAATGTGTTGGCAAGTACATGGTCTTCCCTGATACCGAATTCTGTTACGATCGGCAGGATGAATTCTTTGAATCCTGAAGAAACAATGTAGATCTGGTCGGCATAATCGCGGAAGAAATGTTTGTTACGTTTTACAGACTTGGAAACTTTGGAACGTAATAAATCAATCAACTGAGGCAGGTGTGATCTGTTTGCTTTAACAAGCGCCAGTCTTTTTACAAGGTTTTCGCTGAACGAGCCTTTGCCTTCCATACCAAGATTGGTAAGGTCAATGATTTGTTGAATGATCTGCTGCTGATTCGGATTACCCGCTAATGAAATCGTGGCTAATTCATCTAAGGCTTCAACCTGCGTAAATGTGCTGTCAAAATCAATGACGAAATACGGAACCTTCTCGATTGTTTCCATGCAATTATGTATGCTTAAATTGTTCTTGTAATCAATTGTTATTTTTCTATCTGAAAACAATAAACATTGCTTTAAATAAGAAGGTGCAAATTTCCGCATTTTTTCTCTAAAAATGAAGCTTTTGAGGGAAACACTTAGAATGTTACCCCAAGTAAGCGGAATCGTGTAAAATAGGATTAAAATGAGTTTTTATTCCTAAATGGTAAAGAAGAAGGATTTGATAATGATTTATCCGTTTTCTGCTCTTTTTTCACTATTGAGAGTGGATAACTTATGCTGTTTAAATATTGATAATCGAACTGAATGCTTGTGGATAATCTGTGTTTTTGGAGTGCGTAAATCTGTGGATTAAAGTTAGTGTACTTGAAATGAATCAGGAAGGATATTTTCGGATGTGGAAGTTCATTGTGGAAATGGATCATGTAAAATGTGGATAAGTGTGTTCAATAATTGTAAACTAGTAGGCACAAGCAAATGCTTGCGCCAGCGAAAGTGTGGGAATGATATATTGTTGTCTGAGTCTTTGTAAGGTGTTTTTGAGTAATTGAGTGGGGGCAGGCAGGTGAGTGAATGGTCTTTTCTTAGCTTTCACTACGGGTGAACTACGGGTGAAGTACGGGTGAAGTACGGCTGAACTGCGGGTGAAGGGGGAATATGAAGCGTTTTGTCTTCAGAAGGGGATGCAACTTACACAATTAAATGTAATTGCTAGGACTTAATGCTGCACAATCTGAATTTATTAACAAAGGATTATTTGAAAGAAACAGACTGTAGGCTAGTTTCGGATTTTAATTTTTACAATCTGCTGTTTAAAATAAGCTATGGCTAAAACAAAAAAGAAGGATAATCTGAAAGGATTTATTGATGGTAAATCTCATTTTACCATGGAAGGGAAAGATATTGTTAAAAACTCATCGGCACCTGATCCGGAGCGGCTTGCAAACGATCCGGTATATGCGCCTGTCCGAAAGAATTACAATTTATTCGGCAGTCTTTCAGGCATAGCAACCGCTTTCAGAGCGGCCCTTAAGCCTACCTTTGAAAGCGCGATGGATAAGCGCATGAGCGGGAGCCTGACGGCATTTTTCAGAACTCTTGTTGCTGATGGCCGTGAGGTGTTGGACCTCCGCGCGCACAAGGATCGGTTATGCAATTATACATTTAAAAAGAAACATATATTCAATGCAACAGCTGCATTGGTACCTTATGCGGTAACATGTGCGGAAGATCGCAGCCGTGTGACATTGCAACTGCATGCATTTAAGCGTACGCGTCTGAAAGATGATAAGAACAGAACACATTTCCGGATGACGCTGGCGGTGATGCCGTTTGCCAATAGTTTTTGTACCAGTACGGAAGATAGTATTACCTACATGCCTGTAGAAAACCCGTATCATGGATCGCTGCTTGTAGCGGAAAGCGCTGATCTGGATATATGTTTTGTTGAACAGGAGCAGCAGGTTACTGTGCAGATCCCCGAAAAGGCAAGGGATACACAGGTTTCTCTGGTAGTGTTTTTACATCTCGCTTTTTATGAGCGGGTAAACGAAGGCGGTTATATGCAAGCGAATGATGTACTGAAGGTGGCGGAGGTTTATTAGAATTATGAATTTTTTAGTTGCAGCAGATTCATTGTCGTGGACAGGTGTGTGTGCGATACTAACAAGATAAAAGCTATTCGGGAGGAGGGAATAAAAAAAGCTCCGGGTAATCCCGGAGCTTTAATTCATTCCGCCGCGGCGGATCATGACTCATAATTGACTTACGCCAACTTCAGATCGCTGATCAGCGTCTGAATCTTCGCGTCCAGTTTCTTATCTACGGCTGCATATTCAGCTCTTGAAGCCAATGGTTCATTTACACTGAAATAAAATTTGATTTTCGGCTCTGTACCTGAAGGACGGGCTGAAACCAACGTGCCGTCTGCCGTTTTGAACTGCAGTACATTTTCCTGCGGCAGCTCAATTTTCTTTGTGGTGCCGTTCGTAAGATTTGTTGCAAGCTGACTGTCGTAATCAAACATCCACTCAACCGGCGAACCGCTCAATGTTTTAGGAGGCGTAGCACGCAGCTCCTTCATCATGGTCTGAATTTCTTCCGCACCGGTTTTACCTTTCTTTGTCAGTGAGATCAGGTGTTCTTTGTAGAAGCCATATTCCACATACATATCCAGCAACATATCATATAATGATTTGCCCTGGTCTTTTGCGTATGCCACCATTTCAGCGATGAATGCACACGATGCGATCGCGTCTTTATCGCGTACGCTGTCACCGATCAGATAACCATAGCTCTCTTCGCCGCCGGCAATGAATTGTTCCTTGCCTTCAAGCTCTTTAATTTTCGCGGCAATGTATTTGAAACCTGTTAAGGTATTGTAATACTTCACGCCGAATTTCTTCGCGATCTTTTCGATCAGGTCGGTTGTTACAATCGTTTTAACAATGAATTCTTTTCCTGTAATTTTATTCGCATTCTTCCATGCCTGCAGCATGTACAGAATCAATAAACTGCCAGTCTGATTTCCGTTTAATAACTGGAACTCGTTTTTATCATTCTTGATCGCAATACCTACGCGGTCAGCATCGGGGTCTGTAGCCATCACCAGGTCTGCATTCCATTCCGTCGCTTGTTTAACGGCCATGCTCAACGCATCTTTTTCTTCCGGGTTTGGATATACAACGGTAGGGAAGTTGCCATCCGGCACCGCCTGTTCCTGCACTACACGTACGTTTTCAAAACCAAATCGCTTCAGTACTTCCGGTACCAGCACGATACCAGTACCATGGATAGGCGTATAAACAACCTTCATGTCTTTCTGGCGCTTGATCGCATCCGGAGATACGGTAAGTTTTACAATTTCATTCAGGTAGGCGTTGTCTACTTCTTCACCAATCTCTGTGATCAGGGATTTATTGGCATTAAAATTCACATCATCAATACTTGTGATTTTCTGAACTTCTGTGATAATGTTTTTATCATGTGGTGCAATTACCTGCGCACCATCGTTCCAGTATGCTTTATAACCGTTGTATTCTTTTGGATTGTGTGATGCGGTAAGTACTACACCTGTCTGGCAGCCGAAATGGCGGATCGCGAAGGAAAGTTCAGGTGTGGAGCGTAATGCTTTAAAGAAATATACCTGTATACCGTTTGCAGCAAATACTTCTGCCGTTGTGCGGGCAAAAAAATCTGAATTGTTCCGGCTATCATGCGCGATAGCTGCTTTTAACGGCTGGCCGGGGAAATTCTTTTTCAGGTAATTACATAAACCTTGCGTGGCAGCGCCAATGGTATATTTGTTCATTCTGTTTGAACCAACACCCATCAGTCCGCGCAAACCGCCGGTACCGAACTCCAGATCTTTATAAAAGCATTCAATCAGTTCATCTTCTTTACCAGCGTCTATCAAAGATTGAATTTGTTTTTTTGTATCTGCATCATAACTGCCAGTCAGCCATGTTTGTATTTTCTTTTTTGTGGCATCATCTGCCTTTGGCAATTGTGTTGTGATTTCGCTCATAACAATAAAATAAGTAGATAGGACTAAAATTTTTACAATATAATTCGAATTATTATACGGTATTATTAAAATAACGTTTTTAGCTCAATTTTCGAAAAAAAAATACTGAAGACTTCAAAAAAAGCAGGGATTCCCTTACCTTGGAGGAAATTCTACAAATTAATTCGAATGGATTTAAAAAAGGTTAATAAAGATTTAGAAGCGATTATTCTTAAAAAGAATGAATTGAATGCTTTAACATACGATCATAAGGATTACGATGATGTTGAAGAGGAATTGCATGATCTGGAAGATGATTTTTTGGATGCTTATGGAGACGAATTGGAAGAAGTTCTTGATCAGGTGCATGTGAAAATTGATGCAGATAATGATGTTTTATTACCAATCGCTTATGTAGGTTCATTCTATAAAACTGCCGGCAAAAATGCAGATGGTACACATCAGTTTGATGTTGCTGAAGGCCAGGGAGTTTCGATTGAAAGCGGAAAGTATAAAAGCGCAGATACGCGTTTAATCTTTCTTCCTAATCCGTTAAGACTGATATTGACGAATGGAAAAGATAAAAAAATTGTAGTATGGGGAGAAGGTCAGTAATGGCCGCTTCAAATCTTTATTAAAGCTCTGTAGCTAGTGGTAGTTCGCAGGGCTTAATTTTTTAATTGTTTTAGCACCTAATTCAACGTCGTTTAGTTAAGGCTTCATAAGACTATAAACAGTCTTCCTTATCTTAATTTAATTTGCTCTTTCTTTTCTCTTCATTGTTCTTTTGCCTTGATGCAAAAGAACCAAAAGATCAAGGCTGATTTCAAATACGCTAAAATTTTGGTTCATTCCGCAGAACGCTACAAAATCGTCCTGAAAAAGGACTAGTTGTAGCGTTCAAAAAGCTCCATGAACCAAAATTTCTTAACGCAATTTGTTCGCCGCGGCGAATGAGGCCGTTTGATTTAGAGAGGATGCTTCTTAATTAAGCGACATTTGATTGCAAATCCCTAACAGCAG
>NZ_JBQCDF010000012.1:0-13654 GCF_051961495.1 Cytophaga sp.
TGCGGAGTATAGCCGGAAGTTTTCAGCATTAATATAAACTGATTCTTAGTCGTATACTGCAAGGCCAGGTTTGAAGAAGACATACGGGTATGCTGAGGATTTCCCATAAAAAATGCAGCTACCCCTCCAACTCCGAAAAAGAAGCCGGTCGCAGGGCTTGAGCCTATCACCGGTAGCAAAATCAACGAAGTAGTTTTCTCTTTATTTTTAATTTTGGTGGTTGGCGAAACATGTTTACGAAACAATACTTCACTTAAATTCTTTGGCGTACATGCGGCAGTATCCTGCGCATAACTTTTTATGCTCATCATCAACAAAACCAATAAAAATAAAAACCGCTGCATCGTATTCAATATCATGTAAATTATTTCGTCAATGATCATCCAATAAAAAAACTCATTATAAAGCCCGTCTATTCCGGCACTTTATAATGAGTTTTGTTTTATTTCTTTCTGATGAATTAGTTTCTTAATCTGAAGATCAATCCACCAGATACGTTCATCTGGATGATTGTTGTATAAGTTGATGCTCCAGCATATGCTCCGCCCGTACCAATACCAACCCCCAAGCCAACACCCTGAATTGGCGCCCAGAAGCCAAAACCAGCCCGGATACCAACTTTATCGCTCACGAAATATTTCACCCCGGCACCAAAATTTACAGCGAATTTCCAAAGGGAAGAATACTTATTAGAAGCCGGATCGAATAAAGCTGCCCCCATACCAAGTGTCGCATATGGTTCCACTTTATCATTCACCATAACCGTACGTGTTCCGTTCAATTGAAAATAGTTTGCGCCAAGATCACATATTGTTGTTTCATAACCATAGTTCGGTTTATCTACCAAACGTGAATCCTGGTGATTGAAAACCAATTCAACAAACGTTTGTTCTCTGATCTCAAAACCAAGAATACCTCCATAGCACGGACCGTCTTCTAAGGCCAGTTTACCATTACTGTTATTGAAACTATTGTAATATTTATAGGCGCCCCAATACTGGTATCCTCCTGTAGCTGTTAATTCAACACGTTGCGCATAAGAACCGGCATGAACCATTACCAGAAAAGCAGACAACAAAAAAGCATAGAACTTAGTTTTCATAATTTTTATATTTATATAATTCCAAAGATAACGTATTTACTCACCAGGACAAATGATACTGATCAATGCTATAATTTATTAAAAGCGTGCTCCAAGGTATAATGCAAAACCTGTTACTGAATATCCCACATCACCGTCAAAACGACTGTTTACAGGAAAGTCTGTAACCATATATTTAATATTCGTAAAGGAACAGCCAAGTGAAAAATTCTTCAGTAAATAATATTCCAGTGTGAGGCGATTATCAATCACTTTACCGTTAATGCCCTGTACCGTTAACCCAAAATACTCAAATGAATACCTGCCCAAAAGTCTTGGTGTAATATAAGCAGACCCATGTATGCCGATAAGTAGAACGGGTATAAATACTGAAAGACTGTTGGAATACACACTGCCATTATTTCGATCAAGCGTTGCTCCCACATCAAGGTTTAATACCCTTATGCCTGTTGTAAAACCCACATTCCAGTTCTTATCATAAAAAACACTATATCTGTAAGTGGCACCCATAAAACGGATATTGAAATAACTGCTTAACCTGGCACCCGCATTCAGTGTTGAGTCTCCATAAGTAAAATCCCTGTCCAGTACGCTTTCTCCATGTCTGAAAACAGAAAAATAAGTAAGTGATACTGCACTGCGGGGGGAAAGTTGTGCCAATGCTTCTGTCCGGAAAGAAACTCCTTTACCTTTCAATTTAAAATCATTCTCAACATTGATGGACGTACCAACGAATTTCCCATCGATACGTAATGTGGTTTCTGATACAGGAAAAAACGTTCCCCCATAAATATAATACCGGTACTTTGGCATACGGGCTACTTTCAATGAATCCATTGCAAAGGAACTTATTGCAATAAATGAGCAAAACAAAAATAAAAGATATCGCATCAGATTAATTAAAATTGTACTATTTTACTGCACTAATTTACTACATAATTTGAATTCAATACCATCATAATCATATTTTTTAATTTGGAGATTACACTTAAAGAGGTAAATTTGACTTGTCTAAATAATTCTTTTCAAATGTTTTTAACTTTCATTTAAAATGAAACAAAATCACCTAAAAATTATAATCGGATGTTGCATTTTTTTACTGTGGGGATGCTATCCGCAAGAAAACGGCTCAATTAATGAGTATGATCTTGTAGCTACAAATTATGACAAGGACTTTGCCTTCTCCCAGCACAAAACATATGCATTACCGGATAGCATTGTCCTGGTCAGCGACCAGACAACCAATGGCGACGATCTTGTTTTTGTTGACAAAGCAACGGCAACGCTTATCTTGAATCAGATCCGTACCAATCTGAACAGCATGGGCTGGACAGAAGAGGACACTACTACGGCTGACATTATTTTACTGCCTACTGCTTTAAAAAACACAACACTTTATTACTATTATGACTGGGCATATTGGGGCTGGTATTACCCGGGTTATGCACCTGGCTGGGGTTGGGGTTACCCGGGCTACGGCTACCCTTATCCGGCAGTGTCAGGTTACCAGACCGGTACATTATTCATGCAGATGACCTACAGAGCAGGCATAGAAGCTGAAAGTGTGCCTGTTGTATGGAATGGTGTTATTAATGGATTGCTGAATGTTGGAGGCTCTAGCAGTACTTCCACTGTTAACAGCAGAATTGTTACCGCAATCAACCAGGCATTTACTCAATCTCCATATTTAAAATAATTCAGTAATGAAAAATATATATATTGTTTTACTTCTCTTTATATCCGTTACTACACAGGCTGTAGCACAACTCGGAGATAATTACCTGACCCTTCACTACTCAACCGGCGTTGGCTTAGGGAGCACAAATGACTTAGTCAGCAAAATGAGTTTCAGAGGCGCTTCCTTTGAATACAGAAAATTCACTTCAGATGTGGTTGCTCTAGGTCTTGATTTTAACTGGAACGTATTATATGAGAAAAAATCATACGATACATATACGGCAGGAACGGTAAGTCTATCCGGTGTACAATACCGTTCACTGAACATACTTCCATTCATGGCAACTGCCGATTATTTCTTTGCTGACGGAGACCATGTTTTACAACCGTTTGTTGGATTGGGTATAGGTGCTGTCCATACAATCGAAAACGTGGATATGGGTCTGTACCGTTATAATGTAAAAGAATGGCATACAGGTTTCAAACCTCAGGCAGGTATCTGGTATTACTTAAATGAAACAACAAAACTTTCAGTAAGCTCTGAATTTTTGTATGCTTTCAAAACAGCTAATACAGCAAAAAGAGAAATGCTGACTTTTAATATCGGTGTTGCCTTTACTCCATATTAATTCTGAAGAACAATCTAAAATTTCAACACAAACAATTTAATACATACAACAAATGAAAAAGCTAATCACAATCTTATCAATCGTTTTTTTATCTTCTCTTTCTCTTTTATCCAATGCACAAACTCAGGATGAATTGTTTAATTCTGTTTTCAAGCAGGAAAAAAGAGCGTACTTTTCTGAGAACATGCATTTGAAAGCAGATGAATTTGATAAGTTCTGGACTATCTATGGCGCTTTTGAAAATGAGCGTGTAAGTATCGGTACTGAGCGTATCAACCTGCTTAAAACATATGTAGAGAAATATGAAACAATGAGCAATGAAGATGCAGATGCATTTATGAAAAAATGGCTTGCTGTAGATAAAAAAGAAGATGCTATGCGTGTTAAATACTATGGTAAAATGAAAAAAGACCTTGGCGCAAAAACTGCCGCACACTTCTTACAGTTAGATGACTATATTCAGACTGCCATCAAATTTGAAATTCTAGACGAACTACCATTCATTGGTGAGTTTTCAAACTAATTAACAGAAGGGAGTTCAAAATGAACTCCCTTCTTATTTATAAATAGCCGAACCTGGGAAATCAATATATCTTCTGCTATTCTGTTTAACAGTTCTTTAAATTATTTTCTTACCTTTTTATTCTCTTTCATTCTAGTTGATCCGGCTCATGCCATACATGATTATCCTAATGAGAAACATTTTCACGTTATTATCTCTGCTGTTGTTTTCACAATTTGCCATTGCCCAAACAGATTCAACTTCACAAGCTACCGCCGATACGCTTTCAAAATTTGACAGATTCAATCAAAAAGGTGAAAAAGTTTTTCAATACATTCCGGTACCCATCTATTCACACACCAAGGAAGCCGGTGACATATTCGGATTGGCCAAATACAACCTGTTTGATTTGTATAAAGGAGACACCGTAACAAAACCTTCAAAAGTTTCGAGTGTATTTACCATGTCCAGTAAAGGACGGATTAACTTTTCGCTTTCAACAGAATTCATTTTAAAAGAAAACAGATACATTTTTTTAAGCTACGTAAATTTCAAAAAAACACCGGAAGTTGTTCTGGGCATTGGTAACGATGTAAGCATTGATAACAAAGAAAATATTTCAAATAACCGGGTTCGGTTTAATATTGTAACACTTCGTAAGTTGAGTAAATACCTGTATGCCGGCCCCGGCTTTGATATTTCCTATTATTACAACATGCTTGTCGATAGTAATAGTATCATGATCCGTGAAGGAGCCGTTGGCTTAAACGGCGGATTAAATGTTGGCCTCGGCGTAGGGGCTGCCTACGACAGCAGAGACAACAGGTACAACACGTACCAGGGATCATATATTCTGTTCACATCTACTTTTTATGGCGGCGCAATTGGCAGCGAATATACATTCAGTAAAATAAACCTGGATGCGCGAAAATTCTTCAATCCCTGGTTCAAACATGTTATCGCCTTACAGGTAACAACCAATGCTTCCTATAACCAGACACCCTATTACAACCTGGCACTGTTGGGGGGGAGCAATCAAATGCGGGGTTATTATGAAGGTGCCATCAGAGATAATGTACTGATCGACGGACAGCTGGAATACAGAATGCCGATCTGGAATATTTTTGGTATGACGGGGTGGGTAGGTACAGGACGGGTAGCACCGAGCTATCGTGACATGTCATTCAACAACCTGTGGCTTTCCTATGGTTTAGGCGCCCGGATACGGGTTGACTCCAAACACAACACCAATCTGCGGATTGATTTCGGATTCGGACAGAAAGGTGCCAATGCATTCATCATCGGGTTTGCTGAAGCATTTTAATATTATGTAACATCTCAGTTCGTAAATAAAAATTTTAACCTGGTAATAAGTCGAAAACAGAATACCTTAAATCCGGGTAAGTTAATATAACATACATTTATTTCTGAACCGGTTGCTCCCTATTACGCTCTTCCCTGACCCATTGATTGTTGCTTTTATCCCAATAAGATTTATTGTTCATTATGCCTTCAAGAGTGAGCGGATAAGTTATCTCTTCTTTCCACAAAGGGTTATTATCCGCATCAAATGTAATAACGGTCTCATACCAATGCATGCTACCTCCGGGATTTAAATGGATAACAATGCGTTTGGCAGCACCATTCTCATGGAATTCACTGAACTCTGTTGAAATTGAATAGCTGGTTAATATATCTTCCTGTTCAAAAGTTACCCTTCCCTGCGGATCATAAAACCGGATTTTCTTTTTTTCTCCATAAGCTTTGGGCGGAACAATTTTTACAGCTACTTTTTTAGAATCAGTATAAAAATAACAGATGGTATCAGAATTACGTTTCATTCTGTCAGAAACAGGAATAATCTTCCTCTTAACAATAACAGGTTTTTGGGTTGCTGTTAATGTATCCAATACTTTGAATTCAGGCTGAGATGAAGATGTTCCTTTTATTGCAGCTGCAGAATCCTGATCTGCAGCGCCCTGGTTCATTTTTTTAATTTCATTCTTTAATGAGTCTCTTTCCTTTCTTAACGCACTTAATTCTATGCTGTCATTGACATTGTTTTCATTACTAAAGCAGCTGCTGAATAAAAACAGACATAAAAACACAATAACATATTCTTTCATACAAATAATTAAATACGGAAGCTGCAAAATAAACAAAACAGATATTATACTATTTATAAATTTCATGCCAGAACACTGTATATCGCGTCTTTCAAGTGATTAGAGTATCCTTTTTTTTATAGAAAAACATCAAACACATCATTAAAAAATGTATTATTGCAGTAGAAACTAACTTTTTGACGGATGACAAAACATATACTTACATTCCTTTTTGCTTCTTCCTGTTTATTGGGTCAAGCTCAGGTTTTCTCAGACAGAGATGACCTGCAAAAACAGGATAGTGCAACTTTAGCAAAACCAAAACCATATCCATACCTGTTACCTATTTTAGGGAAAAAGGCCACTGCAGCGGGCTTTGATCTTCCTTATTCAGCAGGTATTGGTATAAATTATTTATGGCAGAAATCGGATATCAACATCAGCAATTTAAGTGTTGGTTTCAACCATAACCCACAGCACAGCCTGGATAACATCATCCAGTTTAACAGTGCCACGGTAACGTCAAATGGTATCAATATCCGTCCGGATGTGTGGGTACTACCGTTCCTGAATGTTTACGGAATTTTTGCAAAGACCTATTCAACTACGGCAATCGATGCTAACCTCCGTATTCCAACAGATCCTTCTATACCTGGTTCGGAATGGAAAACTATTGCAAACTTCCAGACAAAAGCACAGTTCGAAGGAACAACGACCGGGTTTGGTTTTACTCCGACAATGGGCGTAAAAGGCTTCTGGATGGCCTTTGATATGAACTTTACCTGGACAGATATTCCTCAATTAGAAAAACCTGCCTTCACTTATATCTTTGGACCAAGATTAGGAAAGGCATTTAAATTAAATCAACCGGAACGTAGTGTAGCATTCTGGGTTGGTGGCTTCCGTGTGAAAATGAATTCCACTACCGCCGGCTCATTACCGATAGGCGATCTTTTCAATACAGATGGCATCAATCAAAAAATTGATAACGGATATACACAAATTCAGGAAGCGCAGCAAAACGTTGATGATTGGTGGTCCAGCCTTAGTCCGGCAGACCAGCAAAAGCCTTCAAACATTGCAAAAAAGGATGCTGCTGAGAATGCATTATCAACAGCAGAAAGTACCTTAGATGGTTTATCCGATGCAGTAAACAATGTTGAACATTCAAGTGTACAATATTCTTTATCTAAAAGACCTGCAGATATGTGGAACTTCTTAGTAGGAAGTCAATATCAATTCAACAAGCACTGGATGCTTCGAGCGGAATGCGGTTTCCTTGCTTCCAGAACCCAGGTGATTGCAGGCCTGCAATATCGTTTCGGTTTATAAAATCTTCTTATAAAACAAAAAAGGTCCTGCATAATTGCAGGACCTTTTTTGTTTTATTCACTCCTCTTATTCTTTTGCTGCTTTCGGCAAATTCTTTTTACCTGCCCCAATCGGAATATTCAGTTTGATAAAAACGGAACTGTTATTCTGATTCCCTGGAACATCCTTGTATACATCAACCAGGCCGTAATAGTATTTAATACCAAGGGTCATACCATGTGTCTTTTGAAGTTTGTATCCCAAACCACCGACAAGTCCGAAATCGATACGGGTAAACTGGTCCGTATTTTTTTCCTTGATCTTTGCACTCGTGCCGCCGCTGTCTGATTTGAATTCAACCCAGGCCTTCGTCATTAAACCCGCTTGTGGGCCGGCTTCCAGGTAGATCCTGTTTTTAAATTGATATTTGGCTAACAGCGGCACTAAAAAATAATCAATCTTCTGGCTATATATACCGCTGGCATTATACGTTGAAGCATGCAGCTGAGATAGATCAGCCGCTGATAAATCTTTCGTACCTAAATTAGACTTCACCAGTACACCTGTATACAAGCGCCAGGATTTTTTAATTTCAATATCAAAATATAAACCCAGGTTGAATGTCGGCAGCATCTTTGAGGATTGCATGGAGGTAATTTTCGAGAAATTTGTTCCGCCTTCCAGACCAAATTCAACCTTATCTGAATTGAGCTTATCGCCAAACAGCAGAGAAATCAATACCTGCGAATGTGCGTGATAAGCAAATAAAAAAACGAATAAAACAAAGATGCTTTTTTTCATATTATTACTATAAAACTATTGCTAATATAATTCAGCAATAACGTTTTTTCAAAATACTTCATTCAAACCAAGATAAAATCCCTGCGCGCCATAATCTCCAAAAGCATAATCAAGGTTCAGATTGGTACGGGCTTTCTTATCGATCATTATACGCAGACCTGCTCCATATCCGACATTAATATAATCAAACAGATTAATTCCTCCGAGACGATTACTTGCAGTGGTTCCGTTTACAAAAACAACCGCTCCGAAAGTTTCCTTTTCTTTTTGCAAAGGCACCCGATATTCCAGCTCACTATAAATTACATCTTCACCCCTGAACCGGCCTTGTGTGTAGGCGCGGCCGGAACGGCCAAACTGGTCCCATCCCACTGCCGGCAAATCCATGTACGGTACTTTACCGCTTGTGAGAAACCAGCCATACGTCCATAAACCTATAAGGTGCCGGGGTCTGTCTTTTGACAGATGCAAATAATCACGATACTCCAGCCACAATACCGTTGATGATTTTGAGCTGCCTAAAAACTCCGGATTGATATGGATATTGGCAAACGCATAACGTCCCTTATATGGATTGACCGCATTATCCCGGCTATCATACAATGCATTTAATGAAATCCCTGATAGCAGATATTCTTTCGTACTGATTCCTTTCTGAATATTGTATACATAATGACTGGTAAGTGTTTGAGGTGTTGAATTCAGATCCAGCATTTTGTCATCAATACTATAATGATAATCCAGGTGATAACCAAGACCACCGAAGAAACGGGTCTCTTTATATCGTTTCATTACTGTCTGATGAAAGCGTATATAATTAAATGCCATCATCTGCGCAGTCGAAATAGGAGTATATGGATTATTTGAAAACTCTTCAAAACCATCTGCTATAGGTTTGCCCGATTGCGGCCCTGTGCCTAAACCGTATGTAGGTTGCGATGTAATGAAATAGCGGATGTCCGTTAACAGATTCCATCGATCACCTCTTAAAAATGTATTTCCTTTGGCCGTAAAGATCCATTGTTTATTGGTCGTATAAATGATAGAACCAAGCGCAGAAGATATGCTGGTATTCTCAGGGCTTCCCATGAACCAGGTTGCTCCGGGAGCTAAACCAAGCATTAAACCCGATGTTGGATTGGCTCCGATAACAGGCAAGGGAATAAATTTTATTTTGCCATATGTTTTGGTTTTAGTAGTTATTGAATCTTGCTGAGCCCATAGCCAGGAGCTTATGAAAGAAGTCAAAAACAGCAAATAGATTTTTTTCATAAAAATGCAGAATTGATTTAGAAATTATTTTAATCGCTTGTATTCAAATATAACGGGAAATGCATCCCCGGTATAAAATCATAATTACTGTTTTATTCCTAAATATTTACTCATGCCAAATCCAAACATCCATGCTGAGTAATAATTCAGTTTGTTTTCATAAGAAAAATTCAAGCTTAATTCTAAATCTTCTTTCAGCTCAAAACCGTATTCCGCACCTACAATCAATTGAAAAAAGCTTTTACTCTTATGTGAAAATTCATAACCCGGCCCACCGAAAACAGATAACTCTTTCCATACTTTGCCAGTGGCCATAACACTGGTACAAACAGGATACGTGCGTTGAATGATTTCATCACTTTCCGGTTCAATTTCAAATTCTGATAATTTGATATCGTTTTTCATACCTAAGGCAAAACGTTTGGTAAGAAAATAATCATAATCAAATCCCCAGGTAGGAATAATGAAAAAAGAAGATTGTTCATTAATAACTTTTGAAACATGCGAATTGGCCATCATTAAGGTAAGCCGATGCCTTTTAAACGTATTCTCGCCTTCCTGAGCAAACAGATTATAAGATAAAAGCAACAGCAGAAAACATATAATTCTTTTCATAGCAGTACGATTAAAAAACCAGTTATAAAAACTCCTCCAATGAAATGCCTTATCACAAATTCTATCGCCTACAAAAACGATATCAAAACTATCATGATAACTATTGCCTGGTTAAAGCAATATAATTACTTTTAATTATAAATTGGAATCTTTTCAATTTTCACTTTTAAACATATCAACTATGCGAACAAAATTCCAACCCCTTATCTTTTTTATGCTTTGCATGAACTTCGCCTGTACATCCAATTCAACGGAGCATGCACAAACAACACAAAAAGACACTACAATATCTTCAACGAAGGAAGTACTACCTTCCTGGAATAATACAGCGCTGAAAAAATCTATCATTGATTATGTAACAGCTGTAACGAAAGAAGGAAGCGCTGACTTTGTACCTGTTGCTGATCGTATTGCTACGTTTGATAACGATGGCACCTTATGGTCAGAACAACCGGAGTATTTTCAGCTTTTCTATGCACTCGATAAAATAAAAGCCCTGGCTCCTGCGCACCCGGAATGGAAAACGAAACAACCTTTTAAAGCTGTATTGGAAAATAATACAGCTGAATTAATGAAACAGGGAGAAAAAGGTATTCTGCAACTTATTGCTGTAAGCCACACGGGCATGACAACAGAACAATTTAACACTTCAGTCAACCAATGGGCTGATACGGCGAAGCACCCTGTAAAACATAAGCTTTATAAAGAACTTGTGTACCAGCCCATGCTGGAGCTTATACAATACCTGCAGGCCAATCAGTTCAAAGTATTTATCGTATCAGGCGGTGGTATTGATTTCATGCGTGCCTGGGCCGAGAACGTGTATGGCATTCCAAAAGACCAGATTATTGGCAGCAGTATCAAAATGAAGTATGATTACAATAATGGAGATCCAATCATACTCAAACTTCCTGAACTGGATTTTATTGATGACAAAGACGGAAAAGCTGTGGGTATTGCCAAATACATTGGCCGCAAACCGGTATTTGCCGCAGGTAATTCAGATGGAGACTTACAGATGCTGCAATGGACAGCATCGAATTCATTCAGGAACTTTAAACTCTATGTACACCATACAGATTCAATAAGAGAATGGGCATACGATCGGAAGTCGCACATCGGCACCTTTGACAAAGGCTGGGACGAAGCCATTACCAAACAGTGGGCCATTGCCGACATGAAGACTGACTGGAAAATTATTTATCCTTTTGAAAAATAAAGTACAAAGCGTATAAAATAAAAAAGCTATCCTTAACGGGATAGCTTTTTTATTTATTGTTCCATTGTGCTTAGTAAATTATTTTTTCACAGGAAATGTCTCTACAGTTACTTTAGAAATCTTGCCTGTAAACTTCGATTTATCTTTATATCCAGTATAAACCGGCGTATTCTCATCTATTCCTACATCTGCAGATTCATCAATACCAAACGTGTTGCTATTTGTTTTAGCGACTCTTCCCTCTCCTGTTTTCTTACCATCCACATACAGAGTAGCAGTACCAGCTCCACCGCGACCACCGTCGTAAACAAAATCAAGAACAATGGTATGTTTGCCCGGTGTTACTTTTTCTCCGCCTGTAATGGTATACAATTCAAGTCCTACCCAATTGTATGTATAAACAGGTTTGCCATTCTGCATGTAGAAAGACCAGCCGCCAAAGTCACCGCCCTGGCAGATCATAACACCGGATGCATTTGCCGGCACCTCTACTTCAGCTGTATATTTCACAGAAGTATTTTTAACATTGATGAATGCATTTTCAGCGATTCCTTTTGCTCCTTCATACAACACCAGCTTTGTACGTCCATTCATGAGATCGGGTCTTCCTGCAATAACTGCATCAAAGCGCTCAATGGTACGATCATCAATCGGCAATACATTATATTTAACAGCTTCCTGCATAAATAGCTTTTTCAGCTCATCCAGTTTTTCCGGATTCTTTGCTGCCAGGTTATTTGATTGGCTGTAATCTTCATTCACGTTATACAATTCCCATACATCTTCTGTCAAAGCATGTCTTGGCTTTGCTTCCCACGGTGCTTTATGTATGGTACCCGCAAACCAGCCATCATGGTAAATGGCACGATTACCTGCCATTTCGAAATACTGTGTTTTACGAACATCAGCTGCCTGTGCATTTTCAAACGAATATTTCATGCTTACCCCTTCTATAGGCCGCTGTTCAATACCATAAACCATTTTCGGAGCCGGTACACCCACACATTCATATATTGTTGGTGCTACATCAATCACATGGTGGAATTGTGAACGTACTTCAGCCTGCGCTTTAATACCGTCAGGCCAGTGTACAACCATACCGTTACGTGTACCGCCAAAGTTTGAAGCAACCTGTTTTGTCCAGGTAAATGGCGTATTACCAGCAACCGCCCAGCCTGCGGCAAAGTGGTTATATGTTTCATCTGTACCTAATTTATCCATCTTGCTCAATTGCATATCAAGCGTCTCCTGAACACCATTGAAATATGTATTTTCATTGAACATACCAATCATGCCTCCTTCGGCGCTTGAACCGTTATCCCCGACAACATAAAAGAACAACGTGTTATCCAGTTCTCCCCTTGCTTCAAGCGCATCTACCAGTCTCCCAACCTGTGCATCCGTGTGCTCGGCAAAGCCTGCAAATATTTCCATTTGTTTTTCAAACAAATGTTTCTCTTCAGCTGTAAGTTGATCCCAGTCCTTGATCGCTTCAGGCTTTGGAGCCAGCTTCGTATTCTGTGGCACTACACCAAGTTTCTTTTGTCGCTCAAGTGTTTCTTCACGCAGCTTATCCCAGCCCTGCGAAAATTTTCCTTTATATTTATCTGAATATTCTTTTGGTGCATGATGCGGTGCATGTGTTGCGCCCGGTGCATAATACATGTAGAATGGTTTATCAGGTGTAAGCGACTGCTGTGTGTTCATCCAAGCAAGCGCCTGGTCGGTCATATCATTTGTGAAATGATAATTCGGATCCTTTACATTCGGGTATGCACGTGCTGTGCCATCATAAACCAAAGGATGATACTGATTGGTTTCACCGCCGATAAATCCATAAAACTTATCAAAGCCGGAACCTGTTGGCCAGCGATCATACGGACCGGATACAGAACCTTCCCATGGTGGGGTTTCATGATATTTACCAAATGCAGCCGTGCTATAACCATTCAAACGCAGCACCTGCGCAATAGGTGTTATCGTTTGCGGACGAATGCCTGTATTTCCCGGGAAAGCTGTTGCTATTTCCATGATCGCACCTGCATTATTGGAATGATGGTTATAACCAGTCAAGATCGCCGTACGTGTAGGTGAGCAAAGTGCTGTAGTGTGAAAACGATTGTACTTTAGTCCTCTGCTTGCAAGCTTTTCAAGCGTAGGCATGTTAATAGGACCGCCGAAAGCACTTGAATGCCCGTAACCGATATCATCTATAAGAACAATTACCACATTGGGTGCTTTTGCAGGAGCCTTCACTTCGAAACGTTTAGGAGCAGTGGCATTACGCGCATCCAGTTCCGTGATTGCCGGATAAACGGGTTCCCTGATGGGAAGAACAGAACGATCCAGCGAATCAGAAGTAATGACTGATACCTGTTCTGTTGATTTAGGAGAGCATGCATACAGCAGTACTACACTAAA
>NZ_JBQCDF010000013.1:0-20965 GCF_051961495.1 Cytophaga sp.
CGCCGGCGCAAGCATTTGCTTGTGCCAGCGGAGATTTTCTGCCAGTAGAAAAGTCAAAGTGGGTTGATTCATAATTCATAATTACAAATCAGTGTTTGAGCCTTCGTCTCTTTACCATACCTCCTTTGATGTCCTTCACACTTGTCATGATCACAAAAGCATTCGGGTCGATCTTCTCAACTTCCGTATTAATTCTGCTGATCTCAAGACGTGTAATGATGGTATAAACAATATCCAGGTCGTCTACATGGCCGTGTTTACCAAAACCTCTTTTGCCTTTATATACGGTAACGCCTTTGTGCATGCTGTTGGTGATCATTTCCCTGATCTCTTCGCTGTGTGCAGATATAATGGTGATGCCGATGTATTCATCAATGCCTTCTACTACAAAGTCAATTGTTTTTGATGCAGCCAGATACGTGATCATGGAATAGAGGGCAGTTTCAACAGAAAGTTTATAAGCTGCCACAGAGAAGATGATTACGTTAAATGTGATGATTACATCACCCATGGTCACACCGAATTTCCTGCTCAGGTAAATAGCCAGTACTTCAGTGCCGTCAATAACAGCGCCGCCCCGCACAGAGAAACCTATTCCTGCACCTAAGAAAAAACCGCCGAAAACACTTACCAGTAATTTGTCATTGGTGATCTGCGGGAACGTAAAGACATGTACCACTATTGCCAGAATGCTTATGGCAATACCTGTCTTGATCGCGAACTTTTTTCCGATCACATTGTAGCCCAGTATTACAAACGGAATATTGATGATGATCAAAAGGCTGGACAGGCCAAGTCTGGTAAGCTCTGTAAGAAGCAGTGCAATACCGGTAGCCCCGCCATCTATAAATTGTGTAGGCAGAAGAAAACTCTTCAAACCGATGGCAGCAGAAGTAATACCAAGAAAAATAAGAACAATATCTTTAACTACCCGGTTAACATCTATTGAAAGGTTACGGAAGCCTTTCGCTTTTTCAAAAGAAGAAACGTGTTTGGCTTCTTTCTTTTTATTGAAAAGAGCATATTCAATAATCTTTATGAAAAACTTATTCAAGATAGTATGATGTTTAAAGTAGTAAGTTTTAAGTTGAAAGATTTTTCGAAATTCGGCTGTCTGCTTATGTTTCGTAAAACTTAAAACTTAAAACATATGACTTATAGTGGTTCCTGCTGACTTAAACAATGGAAGCTGCCCAATCCCCAAATGATATCTGTTGAATCCAGACCGGTTACTTTTCTGTTTGGGAAAAATTGCTGAATGGTTTCAAGCGCCAGTTCATCGTTTTTATCTTTGAACGTAGGAACGATCACATGGTTGTTGGCAATGTAAAAATTCGCATAAGATGCCGGAAGCCGCTGATCGTCATAAACAACTGCAGAAGGCATAGGCAGCTCAACAACATTAAGTTGTTTGCCGTTCTCCAGACGCATTTTTAACAACTCCTTTAAATTATCTTTCAGTAAAAAATAATTGTCGTCGTTTTTATTCTGTTCAACAGCGGTTACAACTGTATCTTCGTTTACAAATCGCGTAATGTCATCAATATGTCCATCGGTGTCATCTCCCACAATGCCTTCTCCCAACCACAGGATGTGTTCGATGCCATAATATTCTTCCAGGTATTCTTCAATCTGTTCCCGACTCTTGGAAGGATTTCTGTTTGGATTCAGCAGGCATGAAGTGGAAGTAAGCAATGTGCCTCTGCCATTGAATTCTACGGAGCCGCCTTCCATAACAATGCCCGGATTAAATACCGGTATGCCATACATTTCAGCAATCCGGGTAGGGATAACATCGTCCAGATCATATGGAGGGTATTTATCACCCCATGCATTATAACCCCAGTCCACAATTACTTTCTTTATAGCAGCAGCAGGGTTCACAAGAAAGGCCGGTCCGTGATCACGGCACCAGGCATCGTTGGTCGGGAAGTGATGAAAGAAAATATTTTTCATGTCTGCCCCGGCTTTTTCAATAAAACCTCTTGCAAAAGTTTCCATGGCCGCATTGGCTACATTGATGCGCACCTCTTCTCCTTCAGCGATAAGTTTTATGAATTGAGCATATTGAGGGAAAATACTGTCCAGCTTGCCAGGCCAGGAGGCTTCTTTGTGTGGCCAGCTTAGCCAGGTTGCTTTGTGTGGTGCCCATTCTGCCGGGAAGAAATAACCTTGCTTTGCAGGAGTAATTGAATCCATCTATATTTATTCGTTTTATGCTTTTAGTTAAAAGCTGATTAAACAAATATACAAAAGAGGAAGAATTTTTTAAGCCTCTATGTAAGCCAAATCCTATACAAGAGTTAAAAAACAGTTAAATTTGATTGTTTAAAATATTTGCAGCACTTATGCGTCTGTAGATTAAATACAACTTCATTATGCGTGGTAATATAACAATTCTATTTCTTTCGATCGGCTTTTTTCTGCTTCTTGATTGGTACGTTTTTACTGGAATTAAAGCACTTACAGAATTATTGCAGCCTACCAGCCGCAAAATTATTCATCTGGTATTCTGGGCGCTGACAGCCTGGTCGGTGTTCAATCTGTTTATTATGTATACAGGCTTATACGTAACATGGCCAACCTGGCTGCGAAGCGCTTCCATCGGACTGATCCTGGTACTGTTTCTTACCAAACTGATCTTTGTATTGTTTCTGTTAATGGATGACGTGCAACGCTTCATACAGCTTTGCATATTCTGGGTAAAGGATAAACCTGCAGATGCGACAACACCATCCATCTCCCGCTCAGAATTTTTGATGAAAGCAGGCCTGGTAGTTTCGGCTATTCCGTTTACAGGTATGATCTATGGCATTCTTGTCGGCGCGCATGATTATACGGTTCGTAAAAAGCGCATTGTATTAAAGCATTTACCGGCAGCATGGAACGGATTGAAAATCGTACAACTATCGGATATACATTCAGGAAGTTTTTATAATAAAACGGCCGTAAAACGTGGGATTGAAATGGTGATGAAACAAAAGCCGGATATTATATTTTTCACGGGTGACCTGGTAAATAACATGGCTTCTGAAATGGATAACTACATAGATGTATTTTCTGAATTGAAAGCTCCGCTGGGAATTTATTCAACACTGGGTAATCATGATTACGGTGATTATATAGCATGGGAAACGCCGCAAGCCAAGCAGGATAACCTGAATAAACTGATTGGCGTGCACAAAGAAATGGGCTGGGATATTTTAATGAATGAACATCGCATCCTAAAGAGAGACGGGCAGGAGATCGCGATTTTAGGCATTGAAAACTGGGGAGCAAAAGGACATTTTCCGAAGTATGGAAAAATGCATCTTGCATATCCGGGAACAGAGCATGTGCCGGTGAAACTTTTGTTATCGCATGATCCGAGTCACTGGGATGCAGAAGTTCTTAAAAAATACAAAGACATTGACATTATGTTTGCCGGTCACACACATGGCATGCAGTTTGGAATTGAGAAAGGACCGCTCAAATGGAGCCCTGTACAATGGATGTATGATCAGTGGGCAGGCTTGTATGAAAAAAACAATCAGTATTTATACGTGAATCGCGGATTCGGATTTATAGGCTTTCCGGGCAGAGTCGGCATGGCTCCTGAAATTACAGTGGTTGAGCTATTTAATACATAAATAATACTTTTTTTTGGCTTTTTTTCTTATTATGCGGATTGGTAATGTTTTTGTTCAGAATTAAAACTGAATTCAACGTTACTTTTGTAGTTAACCCCAATAATAATGAAGAAAAAGATCACCTTGTTTGTTGTTATATTGATCAGCTGCGTGCTTCATTCGCAGGCAGCCGAGTTGGTTTCAACAGATACTGTTTCCATTACCATTGCTGAAGCAGAGAGTAATTTTCTGAAACGGAACTTATTGCTCCTGGCTTCGAACTATGAAATTGATGCTGCTAAGGCAAGGATCATTCAGGCAAAACTCTGGCCTAATCCATCCGTTGAATTTCAACAAGGTATTTATGATCCGAATACCAACAAAACCTTTGATATGTCCGGAACCGGACAAACAAGCGTGCAGGTCAATCAGCTGATCAATATCGCCGGCACCAGAAATAAAAACGTTTCGCTTCAAAAAATAAACAGTGAATTGGCCGAAGCCCAGTTATACGATCTGCTGCGTACATTGAAGTTTGAATTGCGGTCAACAGCTTTTGAATTGTATTACAAGCAGATGACAATTTCCATGTATGAAACGCAGATCGCGTCACTGAAGGAAACAGTAGCTTTGTATGAAGCTCAATACAAAAAAGGAAATATCCCTTCGCGTGAAGTCATTCGTTTGCAGGCCTTTTTAATTTCTCTTGAAAATGAGAAGTATGCCATGAACAGAACCATTCATGAAGATCTTCAATATTTATATGTGCTGACAGGCGATACGATCCGTCCGTATTATAAAATCGTTATTCCGGATCACTATGCTGATACATTTGAAAATGAAATGTACGCGCTGGATTCTTTATATCAGGTGGCGCTTGAAAACAGATCGGACGTGAAAATTAAAGAACTGGAAGTATTACAAACCAAACAGATGCATACCTTAGAGAAATCCAATGCGTATCCGGGCGTGTATGTTGGTGGTATCTGGGATAGACAATCCAACTACATCCGTAATTATACGGGTATTGTTGTAGGCTTTGACTTGCCTGTGTTTAATCGTAATCAGGGAAATATTAAAATTGCTGCCAGTAATTATGAAAAAAGTAAATTAAACTTACAATATGCAGAGCAGAATGTGATCAGTGAAGTGCTCACCGCATACAGGCAGGTAGGAGACTATAATACGCTTTACAGGAATAAAGATAATAATCTCATAGATGAATTTGATGCAATGATTGTAGGGTTTGTTACCAATTATCAAAAGCGGAACATTACATTAATTGAGTTTATTGATTTTTATGAAACATACAAAGACTACATCAGCAGCGTTTATGAATTAAGAGGTAACAGGCTGCAGGCAATAGAATATTTGAATTTTACAACAGGAATAGATATATATGAATTTAAGTAAGAAAATAATTGTACAGATTTTTGTTTTTGCATGGGTTGTAGCGTGCATGAGCTGTTCGGATAAGACTACTGTTGAAGAAGAAGCAGATGACAATAAATGTTTGTCGGATAGTATGCTTAAACTGATTCAGCTTGATACGATCAAATATAACAATCTGACAACACGATTATTGTTAAGCGGAAAAATTTCTGAGAATGAAGATAAGCTTGTTAAAGTCTATCCGCTGGTAGGCGGTTATGTAAAAGATCTGCGGGTAGAATTAGGTGATTATGTAAATAAAGGAGACGTACTGGCAGTTATTCAGAGTACAGAGGTAGCGGATTTTCAAAATCAGTTGGTTATTGCAGAGTCCGACCTGAATATCGCTGAAAAGAATTTGCAGGTGACAGAAGATATGTTTGAAGGCGGCCTGGCATCCGAAAAAGATCTGGTTATTGCAAAGAAAGAATATCAGAAGGCGGCAGGAGAGTTAAGACGTATCAAAGAAGTAATGAATATTTATGGGGTAGGCGAATTTTCTGCTTATACGGTTAAAGCTCCTATTTCAGGTTTCATTACAGAAAAGTATATCAATGAAAACATGCAATTCCGTATGGATAACACGGCCCAGTTATTTACCATTGCGAATCTGGATCATGTGTGGGTTATTGCCAATGTATTTGAGTCAGACATCAACAATGTACAGGTAGGCAAAGAAGTAGAGGTAACAACTTTATCTTATCCGGGAGAAGTATATAAAGGTAAAGTTGATAAGATCTTTAACGTGCTTGATAAAAGTTCCCGCGTAATGAAGGTGCGTGTAATTCTTGAAAATAAAGCTTACAAATTGAAGCCTGAGATGTTCGCCAGTATTGCCGTGTTAGGCAAGTCTGACGAAAAAAGTTTATCCGCTCCTGAAAACAGTATCATCTTTGATAATAACAAGGATTATGTCTTGGTATATCATGATAAGTGTAATATTGAAATCAGAGAGATTGAGCGTATAGATAAAAGTGATTCGAACATCCGCATACAATCCGGTTTGCGTGAAGGAGAGCGTGTGATCGTTAAGCATCAGCTGTTGGTATACAATCATTTAATTAACAGATAACCGCATGAATCGTTTTATCTTATCAGTTGTATCGTTTTCATTAAAGAACCGTTTCTTTGTATTTTTTGCAACGGCTATTCTGGTTATTACCGGTATATACAGTTATCTGAATACGCCTATTGAAGCTTTTCCTGATGTTACGAATACGCGTGTGCAGATCATTACGCAGTGGCCGGGCAGAAGTACGGAAGAGGTTGAAAAATTCGTAACCATACCGCTTGAGGTAACCATGAACGCCATTCCCGGCAAGACAAGTCTGCGTTCGATTTCCCTGTTCGGACTTTCAGTAGTAACCATCATGTTTGATGATGATATAGATGAATTCCGGGCGCGTCAGTTGGTAGCAAACAGTCTGATTTCCGTGGAAACGCCGGATGGTGCCACACCTGAAATGCAGCCCAGTTATGGTCCTACCGGAGAGATTTTCAGATATACATTAAAGAGTAAGGATTTATCCGCCCGTGAATTGAAAACCATTCAGGACTGGGTTGTTGAACGGAATCTAAAGGGCGTTCGCGGAATTGCGGATGTTGTTAGCTTTGGCGGAGAGGTGAAAACATTTGAAATCAGTGTAAACCCAAACCTGCTTCAGAATTACAATATCACGGCCCTGGATGTCTTTCAGGCAGTATCAAGAAGTAATATCAACGTTGGCGGTGATGTTATAGAAAAAAATGATCAGGCTTATGTGGTACGCGGGATTGGTGTATTGAACAACCTGCATGAAATTGAAAATATTGTAATTGACAACATAAACGGAACACCGATCCTTGTCAGCAACGTAGCGAGTGTACATGAAGCAGCTTTACCTAAATTGGGTTATGTAGGAAGAGATTCACTTCAAAACCAGGTAGAGGGTATTGTGGTGATGCTGAAAAATGAAAACCCCAGTGTTGTCCTTGAAAATCTGAAATTAAAGATCAATGAACTGAATGAACATATTTTGCCCCGTTCCGTACAGATTCATCCGTTCTATGACAGAAGCGTATTGATTGGTTTCACTACCCACACGGTTATGAAAAACTTACTGGAAGGTATTCTTCTGGTAACGTTGATTGTATTTGTGTTTATGGCAGACTGGCGCACAACGGTGATTGTGGCCGTTGTCATTCCGCTCGCACTTTTATTCGCATTTATCTGTATGCGCATGAAGGGCATGAGCGCCAACCTGCTTTCCATGGGAGCCATTGACTTTGGTATTATCACCGATGGTGCTGTGGTAATGGTTGAAGGACTTTTTGTATTGCTTGATCATAAAGCACACAAGCTGGGTATGGATCGTTATAACGGACTTCTGAAATTTGGTTTGATCCGTAAGGAAGCCGGTAAGCTTGGGAAGGCGATCTTCTTTTCCAAGTTAATTATTGTTACAGCCTTGCTGCCGATTTTTGCATTTCAGAAAGTGGAAGGTAAGATGTTCTCTCCGCTGGCCTATACGTTGGGCTTCGCTTTATTGGGAGCTTTGATTTGTACGTTGACATTGGTGCCGGTACTGGCCTCGTATCTGTTAAATAAAAATGTGCGCGAAAAACACAATCCGATTGTGATATTTTTTGATCGTATTGTAATGCAGGCATTCAATGTAACCTTCAACAATAAAATCAAAACGATGTTTGTCAGTCTTGGTATTGTTGTGTTCGGCCTGTTTTCATTTACGTTTTTAGGAACGGAATTTTTACCGGAATTAAATGAAGGAGCTATATATATCCGTGCGAGCATGCCGATGAGTACTTCGCTGGAACAGTCTATTAAAATATCAGAGAAGATGCGCGCTGCGCTTCTTGGTTTTGATGAAGTAAAAGGTGTGATGTCGCAAAGCGGAAGACCCAACGATGGTACAGATCCAACAGGTTTTTTCAATATTGAATTCCATGTCGATTTGAAGCAGGAAAAGGAATGGAAGCGCAAAATTTCCAAAGAAGAACTGATTGCTGAAATGAAATCAAAATTATTGATCTACCAGGGAATTGCATTGAACTTCTCCCAGCCGATCATGGATAACGTGGAAGAAGCAGTATCCGGTGTGAAAGGGTCATTGGCCGTGAAGATCTATGGACATGATCCGCAAGAGCTGGAAGAAAAGGCAGACCTGGTATATAATGAATTGAAGACGGTTGAGGGTATTGAAGATTTAGGGATTATTCAGTTGGTTGGCCAGCCTGAATATCACATAGATCTGAACCAGCAAAAAATGGCTATCTATGGTGTGAGTACAGCAGATTGTCAGTCTGTCATTCAAATGGCAATTGGTGGTAAAGCAATTACTAAACTCTACGAAGGCGAGCGTAAGTTTGATGTGCGTATTCGTTATATGCCTCAATTCAGAATGTCGAGAGAGCAGTTGGGTAATTTATTGGTGCCAACCTTAGGTAATCAAAAAATATTACTGAAGGAAATTGCAACAATCACTAAGGTCACTGGCCCGGCGTTTCTATATCGTGAAAACAACGAACGTTTTGTAGCAGTGAAATTCTCGATTCGCGGCCGTGACATGGGAAGTACCATAGAAGAGGCGCAGGCAAAAGTTGCGAAGTCTGTAGTGCTCGATAAAGGCATGCGCATGGAGTGGCGCGGACAATTTGAGAACCAGGTGCGTGCAACAAAAAGATTGATGCAGGTAGTGCCATTGAGCCTTGTACTGATCTTCGTGATTTTATTCATTATGTTTGGAACAGGAAAAGATGCAGGTTTGGTTTTGCTGAACGTGCCTTTTGCATTGATCGGTGGTATCTGGGCATTATGGATTACACAAACCAATTTCAGTATTTCAGCAGGGGTAGGCTTTATCGCGTTGTTTGGTATTTGTGTTCAGAATGGTGTGATATTGATCTCTGTATTCAAACAAAAACTCCTTGATGGCGAAGAGCTGGATGATGCGATCAAAGAAGGATTGCAGTCCCGTATCCGTCCGGTTATTATGACGGCGTTGATGGCTGCATTGGGTTTATTACCCGCGGCTATTTCCCATGGTATCGGATCTGAAACGCAAAAACCTTTGGCTATCGTTGTAATCGGAGGTTTGATCAGCGCAACCGTATTGACATTGTTGGTCTTTCCGATTATTTGTCATTTTGTGTATAAGCATCCGTCGTTGAGAAACTAGTGAAGCCGAAGGCTTAAAGCTAAATGCCAATAAAAATTAAAAAGGGGGCATGTTTGTAAGACATGGCCCCCTTTTTAATTTATCTCTTAAAAAGCTTTAAGCCTTCGGCTTATTCAAAATCTTCAGTGCCAATGCCAGTAGCTTATTTTTTGTTTCCGTTTGAAAACGCAGCACATGGAGATCATATTCTTCCTCTTTTGTAGCAGGCTTGTCAAGGGACTCTACTTCATCATGATACACATTAATCAGATACGTGGCCCAAACGTTGAAGTCTTCTACGGAGTTGATATTCGGGAACCTTTCTTTGTCTTCAAAAATATATTGGATGTGCCCGTTTTCATACATGGAGAAAAAAGGACCGGCCAGCACATCATTGATCAGGTCGAGGCTTTTCCATAATTCAGCATAACGGGCTACTTTCAGTGCAGGTCTGTGAAATGCATCCCAAAACAATTTTCTGTATTCTTCTAAATCAGCAGAAGTATTCATTCATCCGGAAGTTTAATAAGAAGCAAGTTAAACTTTTATGGAAACATTTACTTGTCGGGAATACCTTTTTGTCCGGATTTCTTAAATCACCAAACTTAATGTTTAAAACATAATAGTTTTTTTATATTTACGCATCAGGATATTTTATGAAAAGAATATTAATCACAGGCGGAGCAGGTTTTATCGGCTCTAATTTAACAGAAGCATTATTGCAAAGACCGGATGTTGAGTTGGTACGGGTACTGGATAATTTTGCTACGGGGTATCAGCATAACATCGATGAGTTTTTATCCCACCCTAAATATGAATTTGTAGAAGGTGATATCCGTAATTACGACGATGTGCTCAAAGCTGTTCAGGGAATTGAAGTGATTAGTCACCAGGCTGCACTGGGTTCCGTTCCGCGTTCGCTGAAGGATCCCATGACAAGCAATAACGCCAATGTACTTGGTTCAATGAATGTGTTCCATGCAGCGAAGGAATCAGGAATAGACAGGGTTGTTTATGCGTCCTCATCTTCTGTTTACGGCGATGATCCGGGTTCTCCCAAAGAAGAAGACCGTTTGGGGAATGTGCTCTCGCCCTATGCTGCCAGTAAACGCAGTATTGAATTATATGCAAAGGCATTCAGCAATGTTTATCCGTTCCGGTTTATTGCTATGCGGTATTTTAATGTGTTTGGTCCGAGACAGAATGCACAAGGTGCATACGCGGCTGTTATTCCGCAATTCATTACAGCATTATTGAAAGGCGAGCAAGCCACCATTTTTGGTGACGGTACGCAGACCAGAGACTTTACCTATATTGACAATGTATTGCAGATGAATATTAAAGCACTGTCAACCGATAACCCGAATGCATTTAACAGATATTACAACGTTGCCTGCGGTTCAACAACATCTTTGAACAGCGTGTATGAGATTCTTGCGCGCTGTGCCGGATCAGCTATTAAACCTAACTATGCTGATCCACGACAGGGAGATATAAAAGATAGTCTGGCGGATATAAGTCTGGCTAAAAATATGATTGGGTATAATCCCGGAATTCAGATTGAAGAAGGATTGGTTAAAACATTTAACTGGTTCAAAGCAAATAGCTGACAGTTGAGTCTCTCTGATTTTATTTTTTTGCTGAATTCTGAATTCATTTATTGATCGGTGGAATCATTTTAAAAAGGTTTCAAAAAGTATTAAAAAACATTTTTTTAATCACAGAATCAGGCCTGATGTAATGTGAGTGTAATATCAGGCTCGGTTTTCAATATTTTATATAACCTATTGACAGGCTGATCGTATGTGTTCGTGTGAAGATAATGCTATGGAACCCGCAAATTATCTTCATACTGTAAAATTTCTATTCACATTTAACCACTACTATTATGGAGCGTTTTTATGTAAAAGCGGTTTTGCTATGCATTTTTATTCAGTCATTTATTGTAAACAATCTTCATGCGATGGACCCGCTTATCTGGGTCAGGTTGAAAGGAGTTACGTATTCAGATGAGACAGTTATTCGCTTTAGAGAAGGAACAACAACGAATTTTGATTTTGATTTCGATGCTTATAAAATAATGAGTACCGGTACTACGCCTTCTGTATACACCAGGATTGGTAATACTGATTACTCCATCAATGCAATACCTGCAGCTGACAGTTTACCAACGATTAAACTGGGCACGAAAATTCTCGAAGAAAGTCTCTATACGATGAGCTTTGCAAACAGTACAGGGTTACATGGCTATGTATTGATTGATAAAAAACTTAATACACAAACTGCAGTGGACAGTAGTTCTACTTATTCATTTATCGGTTATGTTGAAGATGACCCCGATCGGTTTGAATTGCAGTTAGAGAAATATCTTCCAAATATCGTTAGTTATGTATCACTGGTCACAAAGGCGCCTTCAGTAAATAAAATACAGGTGTCTTCATGTGCCGGAGGAATATATGTTTCTTTAAAAGAATTGTATGCTGATAATTATAAAATAGAGATTATCCGTTTAGGCGGGCGGATTGTGCAAACGATTGAAACGGTGATCCAGCCCAGCGCTTCCTATGAAGCACTTATTCAATTGGAGAATTCTTTAATAGCAGGAAATTATGTGGCCAGAGTGACTGCCGGAGCTATGCAGGAGTCATTTCACATAGCTATTGTCAAGTAGAACGGTTAAACCGGCGGTGATTATTTCTAAAGAAAATCACCGCTGTTTTTTTTATAAATATTACCCGCTTATTAATTCAGTTACTTGAAATTCATTAAAATAATAATAATGGTATTATTTTTATAAATATCATTGTCAAAAAAAGAATGTTTCTGAAAAGGAATTCAGTATTCAATTTATGTAATTATTATTTTATATTTTTACAATACTAATAATTAGCTCTTTGTGAATCTCTATTTCGAAAGTGCTGTCCTCATTTATAAAAATCTAAAAATCTTAATTTATTATGCAAGTATATAAATCTGGCATGAACGTGCGCATGATGAATATATATAAATCTGTATTTTTCATCTGCTTTAGTGCGATTAGCAGCTTTTTATTACAAAGCTATTCTGCAGGTGCGGTTACAACTACAACAATCCATGCAGGGGCGTGGGGTACAGCAAGCAACTGGAGTAATGGTGTTCCGTCTTCTACGGATGAAGCAGTCATTAACCACGTTATGGATTTTACCAATGTGAACATGAATATCAATGCCGGTGGAATTTATACATTCAATGCCGGTGCAAATGGGTCTTCAATCCCTTTAGCATTAAGCATGAATTCAGGTAGTCCCGGACCGGTATTAAATATTTATACAAACGTTTCCTTTGCCGGTGGAATTAATTTAAATGCAGGAACGATCAATGTATATAACGGCGCATTGCTTACTGTTACAAACCAGGTGAATCAGGCCGGGACACAAATTAATATTGAAGCCGGAGGGTATTTTAGTGTTACAGGTAATTATCTGAATAATGGAGGGAATATAGCTGTAGACGGGCTTCTGGCAATTACAGGAAACTACAACGGACAAAATGCGGCAGCCATTGTAACCGGCAGCGGGGATATTACAACAACTGGTTCCATGAAAGGTATCAATCAGAGTTCGATCTTTGGTATCATAAATCCCGATTGCGGCGGACCTAATTGCAGCGGTCGTAATCTGTGCGGAAGAATCGCCTCCTGTTTACCCGCGTCTGCAGTATATTGCAGCACACCTGTTGTGTTGACGGGAGCTGTGAATAACGGTACTCCAACAGCATACCAGTGGCAAACAAGCTCAACAAATACGGAAGCAGGTTTTGCGAACATCAGTGGAGCTACCAATAGCACATTGTCAGTTTCGCCGTCTTCAACAACATATTATAGAATTAAAATTACAGTTGGCGGTTGTACAAGCTTGTCTCCGGTATCAGTAGTTACAATCAGTACCTGTTCAAAAACCTGGACCGGAGCTTTGAGTACAAGCTGGCACACTGATGGAAACTGGTCTCCAAGCGGGCGACCAACACCAAGGCAGGATGTTGTTATTCCGAATGTGATAAACAAACCAGTCGTTAGTGATACAGCCAGTGCACGGGATATTGTCGTACAATCAGGAAGTGCTGTTTCCATAACAGCTTCAGGCAACCTGAAAGTTTATGGCAACTTTTCCAACAACGGAACATTAACCACTATTACAGGAAGTACAATTACATTCAAAGGTTCGGCAGCGCAGGCAGTCTCAGGTATACCGGAAGTTCATGATCTTAGCCTTGATAAAGAAGCGGGAACAGTATCATTATTCTCTGCAACATCTGTTAAAGATGCGGTTAATTTATATGGTGGTACACTTGCAACCAACGGATACCTTACGATAGATTTTAATGCAGGCGGTAATATTGCATATCATGCAGAAGATGCAGGTAATATTACAGGTAATGTAACCGGCTTAAGAAGCATTGTCGGGGCAAAATCACATTATATCAGTGCTCCGTTTGCAGGGGTGACTACCCTTCAGGTTGCCCAAACCACGCCGTTGTATGTTAGTCCTTACTGGAAAATGTATGCACGTAATTTTACTACACAAAATTGGGTGGCAGTAACCAATACTATTACTGCGATGCCGTTGGGTACCGGATTCTCTTTGTCATTACCATCACCGGCTCCATTATCATTTACGGGAACGTATAATCATACATATACATTGACGGGACAGCAATACGAAAACTATGTTTCGGGGAAATATATTTTTATAGGCAATCCATATCCGTCTGTAATTGATTGGGACAATGCTTCCGGTTTTACAAAAACAAATGTGCTGGGAGCCATTTACTACTGGAATGCTTCTAACAGTGTCTATGCCAGTTATGCTTCTAATATTGGTACCAATGGAGGCACAAGATACATTGCTCCGATGCAGGCATTTTTAGTATCTACAACAGGTGCAGGAGGCTTCTCAAGTATTTCGATCAATAATAATGCGCGGGTTACATTGCAAAACCCTTCTTTCTTAAGAGAAAGCCCCGAAGACATTATTCGTATAACACTGCAGCCTGAAAATTCTGATCAAAAGGATGAAACGGTTATCCGTTTTAATGAAGATGCAAGTGTTGATTTTGATTCTGATTTAGATGCATATAAACTTTTAAATTCCGGTACAACACCTTCTGTGTATACAGCATTAAATAATCAGACATATTCAATCAACTCATTGGAAAGTTCTTCATCCGTTCCTTCCATCCCTGTGTGTGCTAAATTACCGGCAGATGGAAATTATACATTGACGTTTGATATAAAGAATCCCGCACTTGAGTGTATTCTATTGGATAAAAAACTTGGAACAGAAAATCTGATTTCCGGTCCGTCTTACATGTTCAGCGGATTAAAAGCAGACGATGTGAATCGTTTTGAACTGCAGTTCAGAACTGCGGTTACAACTGCAGTTGTAACCGCAGGGGCGACTGAAGGTGTGAAAATTCTGTCATCAACCAGAGGCTTTGTAGTTCAAACAAATAATAACAGTAGTGTTACAGATATTGAAATTCTTGATGTGACAGGTAAAACAGTGTTGATCCTGGCAGATAAAAATTTATCAGATTCTTCAACTTTTATTCCTTTGGATCTTTCAGAAGGAGCTTATCTGGTGAAAGTAATGATTGACGGAAAGACGTATGCTCAATTGATCAGTTTGCTGAAATAAACTGCCTGAAGCATAAAAAAGCCTTTAACTGTCTTGCGAGAATTAAAGGCTTTTTATGATGTGGGAACCTATAAAATATACAAAATTGCTATGTAATAAATGATTTATTTTATCGCACATTTAGTTAACTTTTGTTAAAATATTTTTTGAATTTAGAGTGGATACATATTTTATACGTCATTTTGCTAAACTTAAGTAAATATTTAAAGCAAAATTGGCCAATTAAATGATTTTTTATTTTTTCATTCGTTATCTTTAATTAATCAATATTTATGTAATATTTTTTATAAATATTGATTTTTTAAAACCAGCTAAATACGATTTGTATGTACTTGAAAACATCTGCCTGCTTAAAAAGCAGTTGCATAATTTTGATCAGTTTACTGAGCTTGCTCAAAGTGAATGCCGCAAACTTTACATCCGCCCTAAGTGGGGATTGGGACAAAGGTGCTACCTGGGGAAATGGTTCGCTTAATATTATAGGAGTTACTTATCCCGGTCCGACGGATAATGCCACAATTACTTCAGGTAAAAACGTGCAGGTAAAGCAGAGCCAGTCTGTTGCAAATATTACAATTAACAGCGGTGGCGTACTTACGAATTCAAACAATAAGGATCTGACAGTTTTGGGTAATTATGTATTGAACGGAATCCATACAGGAGGTAATGGTTCAACGGTCATATTTTCGGGGCTGAGTAAATCCATCAGTGGTATAGGCACGATGGATGTGCCAGGCGGTGCTTTTTTGAATTTCAGTATTACAATTTTAGCTGCCACAAATCTTAATATTGCCTCAGATTTTAACTTGTCAGCAGGTGTTACTGTTACAAACAATGGTAAGATAACCATGGTTGCTCCGGCAGTTATTGCAGCAACAGCTTCAGGTCCGGTCTGGGTGAATGCTGCGAATTCATTTTTGAGTCCCGGTGCCAGTACAGATGTATTGAATAATGTTGCATTGGATGCATCGGCTACGGGCAATACAGTTAACTATTATCAGACACCTGCACAGAATATTAAGATTCCTGTATCCAATACCTATTACAACCTCATCATTTCCGGAGTAGGTACTAAAACAATGATCGGCAATTTAACGGTATTGGGAGATATAAGTATTAGTGCAACTACCTTGAATACATCTACCTATACAATGTCACTGCAAGGCAACTGGTCAAATGAAGGGGCTTTATCAGGTACCGGCACAATTGTATTTAACGGAACGAATAATCAGACGATTTCAAATTCTTCCGGCGAAACATTTTATAACATGACTACTGCCAAGTCAAGCGGCTATTTAACCTTGAATAACAATGTTACGGTTTCCAATACCTTAACCATGACCAATGGACAGATAGATGCCAATTTACAGGTATTGACAATCGGTACAAGTACGTCTTCTGTAGGAGCACTTTCCTATGCGGGTGGTTTTGTATTTAATGGATTTGTTTCAAGATGGATAAGTGCAACTGGTGTAGCTGTGTTATTCCCGATGGGGATTCAATATGGCAGTTATTATGCACCATTGACCATTACGTTTAATAACCTGACCGCTGGCGCGTTGATGGTCCGCTTTCCGCCGATACCAGGTACTACCAACAATGGCCTGCCATTAGTGGATGGTGGAACTACAGTATACAATACTTTCGGCCAGGGTTTTTATTCATTGACACCGTTAAATGGATTAGCCAGTACCAGTTATAATGTAACAGCAGTGGGCCTGCCTTTTTTTAATTATTATGCTTCAACAAGAATCCTTGCCCGGCCAAACAGTTCATCGAATTGGGTCGCCAATGGAACGCATCAGGCAGGTGTGCCGGGTACCGGTCCTGCTAAAAGGATAAATATGAACATGCTTCCTGTCGACCTTACGTTGGCAGATACCGCGAATTGTACAGCACCGGTTACCGCACCATTTACGGGGCCAAGAAGTGTTTGTACAAACAGTACACAAACCTATTCTGTAGCCAATACAGGAAACACGTTCCTTTGGATCGCTCAGGGCGGAACGCAGATGAGTGGCGGAAACTCAAACAGCATTACCGTAAAATGGGGTGCCACAGGTACTACAGGTGTATTGATTGTTATTGAACAAAGTGCCTGCGGTTCAGGGATACCGGCCTATGACTTTATTACTATCGGTCCGACAACCGTTACTTCCATTACCGGGAAAAGTTATGCGCCGGAAAATACAACAGTAGGTAATGAAGAAACTTATTCGATAGACCCCCAACCCGGGTATACCTACTCGTGGTCGATCTCGGGAGGTACGATCGTTACCGGTGCTTCAACAGAGAGTATAACTGTCCGGTGGGGGCCAGCTGGTGCGGGGCAGGTAAGCGCATCGATTACGAACAGCTGCGGTACTTCTACCATTGTTAAACCCGTTAATATTTATGTTGTTATTAACAGTATAAAAAGTGGTGCCTGGGACGACCCGACAACATGGGACTGTAATTGTGTGCCGGCATCCTATAATAGTGTCCGGGTCCGGAACCCGCATGTAGTCACGTTTCCAAATTCAGATCTGGTCATAAACAATTTAATAGCAGATATCGGGGGAACTTTTAACAATGGAAGCAATAAAACACTTACGGTAAACGGCGATTTACTGATTGATGGAACATATACCGGAACCAGTGAACTCATTCTTAACGGAACGGGCAATATAGATGGTGTCGGAACAATTTCAACGACGGGAAACCTTACGCTGACCGGAGGGGATAAAACAATACTTCATTCCGGCGTACTCACAAGGACTTCCGGAGATATTGTTATTAAAAGCGGGGTTAATGTATTGAATAACGGGGTTATTACAACTACCAGAAATATTGTCGGAGAAACAGCAAGTTCTACCTGGACAAATCAAGAAGGATCGGCACTGAATATCTGGGGTGCTTTTTTAACTACAGGAACAGCTGTTGTAAATGCAGTGCCTAATACGGTTGAATACAGAGGTTCTGCTTCACAGACGATTAAGCAGACAGATTATTATAACCTTTACAGTACCGGTACCGGAGCCCGTGTTTTGCCATCCAGTGGGGTAGTAGGCGTAGCAGGAGATTTTTTACCAGGTACAAATGCATTTACAATAACAGGAAGTACCGTGAATTTTAATGGAACCGACCAGCAGATAGGAGCTTTTACTTTTAACAATCTTACGATTTCCGGCGGTGGAACAAAGACGCTGACAGGTGCCGTTACTTATAATAGTGTTTTAAATTTAACAAACGGAATTATAGCGACCGGTACAAATACACTTACAGGTGCTTCAGCCTCTTCGGTGACCAGAACCAGCGGACATATAAATGGAAATTTTAAAAAATGGATTCCAAATACTTCTGCTGTAACATTTGAAGTAGGAACAGCAACAGATTATACACCCTTAACCACAACATTTGCCAGTATAACAACAGCAGGTTATGTTACCGCATCGGCAACAGCAGGAGACCATCCGTCCATTTCCTCAACCTGTCTGGATGCTGCAAAATCGGTTAATGTGTATTACTCTCTAACAAATAATACACTAACTGCCGGTACATTCACATTAGGTTTTAATTATTTATCAGGTGATGTTGATGCGGTAGCTACGCCATCCAAATTCAATGTTGAAGTATATAATGGTACAGCCTGGTCTGCACCGTTAACATTAATCGGCATACCTTCTTCCACTCAGACTACTGTATCAGGAGTTTCAACTTTCGGTGCATATGAGATAGCGGAAGGCGGGCTTGTTATTACTTCCCATCCGGCAAACAGTTCTGTTTGTACCGGAAATAATGCTTCTTTTTCAGTTGCTACAAACGGCGTAAGTCCTACCTTTCAGTGGCAGGTGAATAGTTCCGGTACCTGGAGTGATATCAGTAATGGTGGCGTATATTCTACAGCAACAACCGCATCGCTGAATATCACGAATCCAACGGTAGCTATGAGCGGTTACCAATACAGATGTAAAGTTACGGGAACACAATGCCCGGGTGTAACAATTATATCGAATGCTGCCACGCTGACTGTAACCGCGGCTCCGACAGCCGTTTCGGGAACAGCAGTGGCAACCTGTTCTAATCCGGGAACCGTTAACATAACTGCAGGATCCAGTTCAACCAATAATAATGGTACCGCCTGGACTTCCAACGGAACCGGTGTATTTGCCAATGCCAATTCCCTGACAACAGCAACCTACACGCCAAGTGCGGCAGATATTACAGCGGGAAGTGTAATATTAACACTTACAGCGACAGGAAACGGAGCATGTGCAGCAGTAACGTCAAATAAAACATTAACAATCACTGCCGCACCAACAGCTGTTGCTGGTACGGCTGTTGCAACCTGTTCATCAACAGGTGCGGTGAATATCACTGCAGGATCAAGTTCAACGAATAATAACGGTACAAACTGGACCTCAAGCGGTACCGGTACGTTTGCGAACCCGACATCATTGACAACAGCAACCTATACACCAAGCGCGGCAGATATTACTGCTGGTAGTGTGACATTAACACTTACAGCGACCGGGGTTGGAACCTGTGCAAATGTTACTTCAACAAAAACATTAACTATTACAAAAGCGCCAACAGCAGTTGCAGGAACAGCAGTTGCGACCTGTTCATCAACAGGCGCGGTGAATATTACTGCAGGATCCAGTTCAACGAATAATAACGGTACAAACTGGACGTCAAGCGGTACCGGTACGTTTGCGAATCCGACATCGCTGACAACAGCAACCTATACGCCAAGCGCGGCAGATATTACGGCAGGAAGTGTGACACTGACGCTTACCGCTGCTGCGAACGGTACATGTACAAATGCAACCTCAACGAAGACGTTAACCATCAGTCCTGCTCCGACCGTCGTGGCGGGCACGGCAGTATCGACCTGTTCATCATCAGGCGCGGTGAATATCACCGCGGGATCCAGCTCAACGAACAATAACGGTACAAACTGGACCTCGAGCGGTACCGGTACGTTCGCGAACCCGACATCGCTGACAACAGCAACCTATACACCAAGCGCTGCGGATATTACTGCGGGAAGTGTGACACTGACACTCACAGCAACCGGGGTCGGAGCATGCGCAAACGCAACTTCAACAAAAACATTGACAATAACACCGGCACCAACAGCAGTTGCAGGAACAGCAGTATCGACCTGTTCATCATCAGGCGCGGTGAATATTACTGCAGGATCCAGTTCAACGAATAATAACGGTACAAACTGGACCTCGAGCGGTACCGGTACGTTCGCGAATCCGACATCGCTGACAACAGCGACCTATACACCAAGCGCGGCAGATATTACGGCAGGAAGTGTGACACTGACGCTTACCGCTACTGCGAATGGTACATGTACGAATGCAACTTCAACGAAAACGTTAACGATAACAAAAGCGCCAACAGCCGTTGCTGGAACGGCAGTGGCGACCTGTTCATCAACAGGCGCGGTGAATATCACTGCAGGATCAAGTTCAACGAATAATAACGGTACAAACTGGACATCGAGCGGTACCGGTACGTTCGCGAATCCGACATCGCTGACAACAGCGACCTATACGCCAAGCGCGGCAGATATTACGGCAGGCAGCGTAACGCTGACGCTTACGGCTACTGCGAATGGTACATGTACGAAGGCAACCTCAACGAAAACATTAACGATAACACCGGCACCGACAGCTATTGCTGGTACAGCCGTCTCAACCTGTTCCTCAACAGGCGCGGTGAATATTACTGCAGGATCCAGTTCAACGAATAATAACGGTACAAACTGGACCTCGAGCGGTACCGGTACGTTCGCGAATCCGACATCGCTGACAACAGCCACCTATACACCAAGCGCTGCAGATATTACGGCAGGCAGCGTAACGCTGACGCTTACGGCTACAGCCAATGGGACATGTTCAAATGCAACTTCAACGAAAACATTAACGATTACACCGGCACCGACAGCCGTTGCTGGTACAGCCGTCTCAACCTGTTCCTCAACAGGCGCTGTTAACATCACCGCAGGGTCCAGGTCAACGAATAATAACGGTACAAACTGGACCTCGAGCGGTACCGGTACGTTCGCGAATCCGACATCGCTGACAACAGCCACCTATACACC
>NZ_JBQCDF010000014.1:0-4069 GCF_051961495.1 Cytophaga sp.
AAAACAAAGATCGGTCCGTAATGTTCAATCTGCTTGCACAAGGCAGCTTGAACAAACTTACAATTAAACAATTCTATTTAAAAGCACTGGAAACAACCATTGATACAAAAGGACAGATCAACTTCATCAGCAATCCTGACAAGCTTTTCATGGATCTGAATATCAAACGTATCCGGACAGGGGCTTCGGATCTAGCTGCCCTTTTGCCCGACAGTACACTGCCGGCAAGCATTTCTGTTCCGGATGAAATATTCCTGACCGGAAATTACAAAGGTACATTATCAGACTTCACATCAACCATGAATCTTAGCAGCTCTATAGGAAATGCCTTGGTTCATGCAAATATGTCCGGACTACAGCAAGAGATCCCTGCATACCAACTGGCATTACAAACCCATAATTTCAATCTTGGCAAACTATTAAACCAAACTATGCTGGGTGAACTAAACGGAGCCCTTGCCATAACAGGCAGCGGTCTTGATACCAGCACGTTTGCAGCTACCGTTCATTCAGATATCGAATCGATATCAATCAATGCATACAACTACCACTCCATTCAATTCAACGGCACTCTCAATAAACAATTGGTTGAAGTGGAAGGAACAGTGGCAGACAGCAACCTCAACCTTTCACTTGCAGGAAAAGCCAATCTCGATAAACAGCAGGAATTTTACGATCTGAAATTAAATTTAAAAGGTGCAGACCTGCAGAAATTAAAGCTAACAAAAGAACACACCACTGTTTCTGCCAATACAGATCTTCATCTTGACGGCGATCCTACAAAAAATATCAATGGTCATATTTCTACACGAAACATTCTTGTTATCCAGAACGGAAAGAGATATAAAGAAGACTCATTGGTATTGGTATCTGTTAATGAACCTGGCAAGAGTAATGTAAAACTCAACAGTTCCATGTTTGCTGCTACCTTCGATGGGAACATCGATGTATTATCTGTAAGCGGTGCAGTGACCAATCACCTGAACCGGTATTTTCATTTCACAAATGCTTCCTATAAAAAAACAAATCCGCAAAATTTCACTTTCGAAGTTCAGGTAAACGATTCACCGCTGTTACGCGAAGCGGTGCTTCCATCATTAAGCCAATACAGCAGCATGCACATCAATGGATCGTTTAACAGCGAAGAGGCTAAGCTAACGATTCAGGCGGATGTTCCATCTGCCACATATAGCGGTACTACTGTTAATGACTTTACATTTAATCTTAATTCAGATCAAAATAAAATCACTTATAACACCGGGTGGGAACACTTAGGTACAGGCGGTATAAACCTGGAAGAAACAATCGCAGACGGAACCATCGGAAAAGATACTGCGGGCATTAATCTCACCATTAAGAATACCGACGGAAAAGATAAAATCAAATTAAATTCCATCCTGACCATCACTTCCGGGAATCATTACCGGTTCAGCATCTTAAAGGATGGACTTTCACTGCAGGAAGAAAAATGGACGGTTGCTGACAAAAACTACATAGAAATCGGACACAAATATATTTTTGCCGAACATTTCGACCTCTCCCACAATACCCAATTCATTAAGCTCCAATCGGCGGCAGAAGGAAATGATATAGACCTTCAATTCAAAGCATTCAACCTGCACACACTATCACAGATCATTGAAGATGATACGCTATTGGTACAAGGCATTCTGGATGGCGAAGTAAACTTCAAACACATCCGGCAGAATCCTGCCTTTACTTCCCAACTGAATATAAAAGACCTGGCATACAAAGATTCGCGCGTAGGAAATTTAAAAATAGCAGCGGACAACCTCACGGCAGATCGCTATACAGCAACTGTTGCATTAAGAGACTCTCTTAACCGGGCTACAATAGCTGGCTATTATGCTGGCTCTTCCAGTGACCTGCATTTTAATGCCGATATACAATCAATCGAACTTCATTCTATCGAAGCTTTTAGCGCCGAACAAATACATGGCAGTACCGGCAAGATTAAGGGAAATATTGCAATCACAGGCACTCCCAAAGATCCTGAATTCAATGGCAACATACAATTCATTGATGCATCTACCAAGGTTGCCTACATCAATCAACGGTTGTTCATGAAGAAAGAAACAATAAACATTTCACCGGAACGTGTTACGTTCAATTCATTCAATATTCTTGATTCATTAAACAATGAAGCCGTGATCAATGGTTATGTGGGCATCAAAACATTTGACGACGTTACATTTAATTTAACCGTCAATACAAATGATTTTATGGTATTGAATACTACTGCCGTGAACAATAAATTGTATTATGGCAAAGTAATCCTGGATAGTAAAATTTCGATCAAAGGTGATCAGAATCTTCCCGTCATCAATGCGGATATCAATATCGTCCGTGGAAGCCACTTTACCTTTGCAGTTCCGGATTCCAAAGTTACCGTAGACCGCGGTGATGGTATTGTAATCTTTACAAGTGACTCTTCTTCTCTGGACCCGATCATGCTCAGACAAACAGATGAACTTGCTGCGCAAAAAATAACCGGTCTTGATTTATCTGCGAAAATACACATCAACAGAAACAGTACGCTAAAATTATTAGTCGACCCGATCTCCGGCGACTCCTTATCGGTAAGGGGCGACGCCGACTTAAATTTTAAAATGGATGAAAGTGGACAGACCAGCTTATCCGGCAGGTATGTAGTATATGACGGCAGTTATAAAGCTTCCCTGGAAAATCTGATTGTACGAAAATTCAATATTACGCGTGGAAGCACCATTATCTGGAGCGGCGACCCTACAAATGCGCTTGTGGATATTAAAGCCACTTATGAAACCAGAACGGCACCAGACGGGCTCCTTGCGAACTCGGCAGTAATTGATTCCAGCGCATTACGTAAGCCCCTGCCCTTCATCGTAATTATGTCGATGCAGGGTGAATTATTAAAACCCTTGATCAGTTTTCAATTGGATATGCCAGACAATACGAAAGGAGCCTTAGGCGGCGAAGTTTATTCCCAGATTTCCAATATCAATGCCAATGAATCTGAAGTCAACAAACAGGTATTCGCACTATTGGTTCTAAACCGATTTATCGTGCCTGACAACACCGGCAGTTCGGGAGGAGCCTCTGATTTTGCACGGCGAAGTGTGAGCCGGATGATGAGTAATGAACTCAATAAATTATCTGCTAAATATGTGGAAGGATTGCAAATAGATGTTGATGTACAATCATACAACCAAATAAATAACGGCGAACAGAAAGGGAATACACAGGTGGAAGTTGGAGTAAGTAAAAGCCTGTTGAATGAACGGCTTACGGTACAGATTGGTGGCAACGTACCACTCGAAGGACAAGACGCAGCAACAAACAGTAATGCAAAAAATATTACGGGTGATGTACAGGTTGAATACAAAATAACTAAAAACGGGAGATATAAAATAAAAGCATTCCGCATCAACCAATATGATGGTATTTTAAATGGAAATATTGTAGAAACAGGTGCAGGCATCATGTATGTACGGAACTTCACACACTTCAAGGAATTGTTTATTTCTAAAAAGAAAAAAAAGAAACTTATCGACAACGAAGACCAACAATAAATAGCATTAATGAAATTCAGCAATAGCTACATATATATCATTATTTTTACTGCGTTTTGCCTGGCATGTAAATCTACTAAGTATGTTCCTGAAGAAGACAGTCTATACACTGGTTCAGACTTCCATATCCAATCTGAGGAATCCAAGAAATTTATTAAAAGCGTTAAGTCAGATCTGGAGGAACAATTAAAACCCAAACCAAATACTTCTATATTCGGTTTGCCAATAAAATTAAATTTCTACAGCCTGCTGGGAAAACCTAAAAAAGAAAAAGGATTAAGGTATAACCTGAGTAAAAAGTTCGGTGAAGCCCCGGTATTATTTTCAACGGTAAATCCTTCCTTCACCCAGAAGGCCTTATCCGCAGCGCTTTTCAACCGGGGATTATTTGACGCGGAAGTAACGTATGATATTATAAAAAGCAAAAACGGAAAGAAAACCCATGTAACGTATCAAATCAAAACCGGAGCTTCCTATAAAATAAAAAACTATTCTGT
>NZ_JBQCDF010000015.1:0-9711 GCF_051961495.1 Cytophaga sp.
AGTTGTATCCAGCTGGATCATATCACAAGGCAATAGTAAAACATCTGTCTCCGGATGTTGAAGATAGAATGAGAGCAAGCCTGCCAACGGACCTTTGATACCTATGGCATCAACAATAATCTTTTCAACGGATAAGAAGGAACGATATTGTTCCTGCTGTGAGGGATTAATAGAATAAAAAACGGACAGGTTTACCGACTTACAAAGATCTGCAGCCTTCACGATCCATGGTTGCCCATTATACTCAAGGGTACCTTTATCTTTTCCCATGCGGGAACTCTGGCCTCCTGCCAAAACCAATGCAACTAATTTATCCGGATCTTCTTCAGGAACACCACAATACATACTTCACCTATGCTAAATACAAAATGAAGGTAGGTATTTTTTCAAATATAATTCAAGCAGGAAAAGGAGAAATTAAACCGGCTGACAAACAATTACACCAATAAAAATTTCAAACCGGCAGAACACAATACAATAAATAGAATTCCGATCAGGATCTTATTGTTGTATAAGGTTGAACCCAGGTGCGAACCAGCATATCCACCTATAACAACCGCCAGTATCCAATAATAAATATTGTGAACATGCAGCGAGTTTGTATATACATGTCCGACCAAACCAATAATGGAATTACATAGAATAAATAATGCCGAAACACCGGATGTCTTTTTCAAAGCGGTCCAACCCATCAGGATAATCAAAGGCGAAAGAAAAATACCTCCGCCAACACCGATCAATCCTGAAAACAAACCAATAACAGCACCGACAACTAAGGCGACATAGATATTCACTTCAGAGGTTTTATCCTGGTCGATACGCTTAATACGAATAACCAACCCTACAGCTGACACCAGTAAAAAGAATCCCGCAAATATTTTGAACCAATACGGATCCAGTGTTATAGCCCCGCCAATAAAGGCAGCAGGTATCGAAGTTACAGCAAAATAAAAAAAGACTTTCTTATCGAAATAGCCGGCGGAAATAAATTTATAGGATGCGATGGAAGCTACTATGATATTCAATATTAAAGAAGTTGATTTGATCTCCGTTAAAGGAAACGACAACAAAGACATTGCTGCGAGATAGCCTGAAGCGCCTGCGTGTCCTACGGAAGAATACACAAAGGCTACAAATAAAAATAAGGTAAAGGTTCCGACAAGAACTAAATCAACCATGAGCGTACATAAAATGATTATAATATCAGGAAGTGGAACAGGAACAATTATGTCCCCAGTCGCTGGTACCATCTGCAAAGTATTCTCTTTTCCAGATCGGCGCTTCGTGTTTCACCCGATGGATAATATATTGATTGGCTTCATATGCTTCCATGCGATGGCGCGAAGCTGTAATAACAACTACTGCAGCACCACTCACATCTACTCTACCTGTCCGGTGAATACACAATGCCATTTTAAGATTCCATTTTGTACTTGCTTCCAGTAAAATGTCATGGATCATCTTTTCAGCAAGCGGCACATGTACCTCATAATCCAGATAAAGCACTTCCTTTTTAGTATCTGTTCGGACTTCACCACTGAACAACACAATAGCGCCTGCTTCCGGGTGATGATATTCCTTCAGCAAATCCACCGGTGAAATCTCTGCGGATGAAATATGTATGTCATTAACCACCGCTTGAGGGCGGGATAACGAATATGTTTTCATAATTAGTTATTTCCTGATTTACAGAAAGCATTTCAGATTCCGTTGAATAGCGGCAAGTCTTCAGTAGTTCCTGGGCTTCCGGAAACTTCTGTTTCAATAATTGCTGAATGCCGGCAATATTTTTTATAGATGAAGTATCGAGCTCAAACTCTGCCGGCATGTAATCTTTCAATATGGCAAATACATGTATCTTCATTACATTTACCCTCCGATATATTTCATACTGATTTCACTCCCGGTAAAATAATCCTGCTTCTGTGCCAGTGCTTTTTGTAATGCCTCAGTTAAGGCTTCGTCTTTAAGTGCTTTAACATCTATGCCTTCAGAGGCACTGATGCAGCCGTATATATTACCGAAACTATCTAATCGCAAACGATTACAGTCCGAGCAGAATGGCTCAGATTCATTGGCGATCACGCCAAACACCATACCTTTGCTGGTTTGCCAGTATGTGGTGGTATTGGATGCTGTCCGTTGCATTTTTGCAACACTGGTAACAGATGCAATGCGTTCAACAATTTCATCCATACCGAAGAAATAATCCGATTCATTATAATGCAGATACCCCATCTTCATCAGTTCCAGAAAACGGATCGGAATATTACGGGCAGATGCATACTCCAGTAACGGAACGATCTGATGATCATTTACGCCCTTCAAAACAACTGTATTGATTTTCACTTCAAGGCCACTGGCTATCGAAGCATCAACTGCATCAAGAACAGAACGTATATCAGCAACTTTACTTATTGACCGGAACACGCCCGGATCAAGTGCGTCCAGGGATATATTGATTGACTTCAGTCCGGCCTCAACCAATGAATCCAGCTGAGGCAAAAGACGCAAGCCGTTTGTTGTTAGTTTAATATCCGTAATACCCAACTCAACAATACCCTTGATCAAGGCAGGAAGTTCATTAAATAGTAACGGCTCTCCCCCGGTCAGACGGATCGTTTTCAGACCTACTTGTTTATGAATCTTTTGAATCGCTTCCAGGTATTCACTGGTAGTTAATACTTTTTCTTTGGGGGCTTGCTGTATAATACCCGGTGTAACACAGTAAATGCAAGACATGTTGCATACGGAAGTTAGACTTACGCGAAGTGTTTTGAATTGTCTTCCGAATGAATCTTCAATGATATTATGCATGATTTGCTGTTAAACCTGCAAACAAGTTAAAGCCTTTTTTCGAATTTGAACAGACAGAGCAGCAATAATTTTCCGGCAACTCTTCAAATGAAGTCCCTGCAACGATGTCCTCATCCGGGTCTCCGTATTCAGGATCATACAATGTCAGACAAGTACCGCACTGATATACAAATTCAAAACTTTCTTTTTGCTTTTGTTTCTGAATTTTAGGAATGGCAACTTCTTTAACTTTAACCTTATCAATAGAAGCTTTCTTTTTGGTATAGTATTCCTGCGTCAGATAACTTATGAATTCAGGTAAGCTTTTCTTCTGGATATAATCCATAAAAGAAATATCAACCGGGTTATTAGGATTGAAATCTTCTTTATAACGAATGTGGTATACCGGGAAATAATTTCTTCCAAACAAAGAGAATAAAGGTTCTTCAGTAATTTTTATGGAATAGAAATTATCATTCGGAGCATTATTCACGCCCAGAATCAAGCCTTCCGTACGCTTGTCAGTCACCCGGAAATAATCGTTTACATATGAACGTATTTCATTACTGTTTAAGTTCCACTCATTCATGTTCCAATTGAGTTCATGCGCCGCATGTCCAGTATTGATATCGTGCAATCCAAGCAAATTTTCCCATGCGGGAATCCTGGCCTCGGGAACGTTTTTCAATAAAAAGCTATCCCATGGAGTAATGTATATTGTCCCAAGGTTTGAATCCAGTGCTTCTACACACATGGCATCAATCAATGTAATTGAAAATTCATTTTTAGTATTAAAGATTCCCAACCAGGTTGAATTACCAGTTGAGTGAAACCCTTCAACCGGAAAGAAGTGATAATCAGGAATGCCTGGATAGGTATCGACCTTTTTAAAGTTCCGTGTATCCAGCTGGTATAATTCATCCATCAGTTCACTCAATACAACACGATCCTGTGCATGAATACAGGTCTGTATGAACATACTGAAGCTAGCAATTTTATCCGACTGGATAAGAATAGGCATCCAGCCCTGCTCGCGCTGCTGCGGCATGGAGAAATAAATATTCCAGTAATCTTCTATTGGCGAAGCGACAAAATTTAAAACACCTGTAAATAAAGGAATCGCATGCTGTTCCGGATCAACAATATTGATAGGAATGCGCGGCTGAAAATCGAAGCTCTGCAGAATATCTCTGTAATCGCCCTCTGTAAGCCATACCTTTGATTTCAGAATATCTTTAACCAGTCCTGAAGATACGATATTAAAATATTCATGCTTACCTATGGAATAAGACAAAGACAATAATTTTATCCGAACTTCAAAATCTGCCAGTGAGTCTTTATTGATCTCGAACCGGATTTCCTGGCGACTTCCCAATTGCAATCTGGCTGCCCCGAATTGCTGCGCAAACATGGCTACCTTTCTTAACTCACCTGTTGAAATGATTCCGCCGTTGGGATAAACTTCAACTGAAATAAACTTTTTAGACATAAGACTCAACAGGTTTAGATGGTTCAGCGTCGGCATTTAATCTTTCCAGAATTGCCTTAACTTCTGGCTTACAACTTCCACATCCTGTGCCTGCGCCTGTCAGGTTACAGATAGAGGCAATGTCTTTACAACCACCTCGCACTGCATTTTCAATATTTCCGCTACCAACCGTGTTGCATGAACACACCAGTGTGCCAAGCATTGGCTCTTTGGAAATACTACCGGACATTAACAGGCTCTCACGCTTCTCTCCCAGCTCTACACCGGATTTTATCCAGTCTCTGAATTCATTGAATTCAGATTTATCTCCCATTAATATCGCACCTACCAGACGATCCTGGTGAACGATACATTTTTTATAGTACTTACGTGTTTTATCCAGGAAAATAATTTCTTCATAATCAGGATTATTTAACGGCGTCTCAACCATGCCAATGGAACACAGCTCAACACCATGCACCTTAAGAATATTCATGCTTAAAGTGCTTGCATAGTTTGATGTTGTACTTCCGTTTAAATATTCTGCCAGTACATTGGCCTGCTCTTCTGCCGCCGCTGTAATTCCAAACAAAGAACCATTACGCTCGGCAATTTCTCCCATGGCATACACATACGGATTGGATGTCTGCAAATGTTCATCTACAATAGCGCCTCTGTTTACTGCAATGCCGGCTTCTTTCAAAAATTCCACATTCGGTTGCGTACCGATCGCAAACAGAATTGCATTGCAATCAATCTTACGACTACTTTTCAAGCGTACGCTTTCAATGGAGTATTCTCCGTTTATATATAAAACTTCATCTTCAAAATACAGATCAATACCACGTTCACGCAATTCTTTCGCAAGCAGACTTGCAGCCGTTTTATCAAGTTGTCGGTCCATTAAACGGGAGGAACGCTGGATCACAGAAACCTTCATTCCGATTTCCACCAAGGCATCTGCCATTTCCAGGCCAAGTAAACCGCCGCCTACTACAACAACCGAATCGCCTGTTGTTAAATGATGAATCATGCTATCTGCATCTTCTCTTCTGCGCATGGTAAACACACCTTTGATGGACGGAATATGTTTCATGGTTGTTGGTCTGCTGCCGGTAGCAACAATCAAACGATCGTATTTATGAACTACGCCGCTTTCATCCGTAACGGTTTTATCTTCGGTATTTAATTTTGAGATTTTTTTCGCGATCAGATTTACATCCAGTTCCAGCCATTCTGCTTTACGCAGCTTTTCCAGGTTCTCCCAGTGTTTATGCTTGCTTACATATTCCGGCAATAATACACGGTTGTAGAAATGATAATTTTCTGCACTGAACACAGTCAGCGAATCTTCAGAACCTAATTCTCTGTGGCGTTTAATAAACTGACAAGCAGCAGCACCTGCCCCTACAATGATGATATTCTCTTTAGGCTTAATATACTTCACAACCTGTACAGCTGTGAATTTAAAATCAGGTTCTTTCGATATCGGATCAATCAGATTATTGGTAACATTATTGGCACGGGTGAGATCCGTGCTTAGTAACTTACCCCAATGCATGGGCAGAAATACGACACCTCTTTTTATATCTTCCGTAAGGATTGCTGTTACACGTACTTCGCCTCTTCTGCTTTCGATTGTAACAACATCATCCTGTTTAATGCCACGTAGAAAAGCATCATCCGGGTGTATTTCAAGAAATGGTCTTGAAATGTGCTTATTCAGCTTACGTACTTTACCCGTGCGGGTCATGGTATGCCATTGATCACGGATACGTCCTGTTGTCAAGATCAACGGAAAATCATCATCAATAGCTTCTGAATTATTGGCAGAATCTACAGAAATGATATTGGCTAATTTAGTTGGTGTATAGAATTTAAAATCTGTAAATAATCTTGGCGTGCCCGGATGACCCGGAGTCGGTACCGGCCACTGCACACTTCTGCGGGCTTTTAAATCTTCATACGTTAAACCGCTGATATCAATATTTGTATCTTTGGTAATGCGTGTATACTCTTCAAAAATTTCTGCATTGTTTGCATAGTTGAAAGAATCCCTCCAACCCATTTTGTGTGCAAAGCGGCAAAGAATATCAACATCCGGCAAGGCTTCGCCAGGAGGTTCCATCACTTTTGAAAGATAACTCATGCGACGGTCTGAATTTGTCATCACGCCTTCTTTTTCCATATAAGCAGCAGCCGGTAAAACCAGATCTGCATAGGGTATAGACTCCGATTTATTAGAGATATCCTGCACTACAACAAAGCGTGCGTTGCGCAGTGCTGCTTCTGCATTTCGTGCGTCAGGTAAGCTTACAAGCGGATTGGTGCAGATGATCCAAACTGCTTTCATTTTTCCTGAAAGCAGCTGATCAAACATTTCAGTAGCTGTAAATCCAGGCTTTTCATTAATAGCAGGTACGCCCCAAAAATCTGCCACTTCTTTCCTGTGCGCCGGATTTAGCAGGTTTTTATGCGCAGGTAACATATTGGACAAGCCCCCAACTTCTCTTCCTCCCATGGCGTTTGGTTGTCCTGTCAATGACAGCGGACCAGCGCCGGGCTTGCCAATTTGCCCTGTGATCAGTGATAAGTTTAATAAGGAAACATTTTTATTAACGCCAACTACACTTTGATTTAATCCCATCGCCCACATACTGATGAAGGCTTTTGAAGCACCAATAATATCAGCGGCTTCAATGATTAACTCTATATCCACTGCACAAATATCTGCTGCTTCCTGCAGACTTAACACGAATACTTTCTCTTTAAATTCATCGTATCCGCTGGTATACTGATCAATGAAATCCTGATCAATCTTACCGGTTTCAATAAGACGGCGTGCAATAGCATGATACAACACAATGTCTGTACCCGGCTGCAATTGCAAATGCACATCCGCCAGTGAACACGATTGCGTTCTGCGCGGGTCTGCTACAATAATTTTCACATGCGGATTTGCCGCTTTGTGATTTTCCAGTCGTCTGAATAAAATCGGATGACACCAGGCAGGATTAGCACCTGTTATAAAGAAACAATCTGCCAATTCAATATCGTCATAGCTCAGCGGCACGGAATCTTCACCCAAGGCAAGTTTGTATCCCACAACCGCCGAGCTCATGCACAATCTGGAATTAGTGTCTATATTATTTGTACCAATGAAACCTTTAGTGATTTTATTGGCTATATAATATTCTTCTGTCAAACACTGGCCGGAAACATAGTAGCCTACAGAGTCCGGCCCGTATTTTTCAATCAGTGATTTGAAAACGGCCGCCGCACGATCCAATGCAGTATCCCACGATACACGTTTCAGCGGCATGTTCCGGTTACCACGCATTTCAGGATATAGCAGGCGATCTGATTGATCCATCGCAGCGTAATGCAGGTTCATGCCTTTTGAACACAACATGCCACGATTGGCCGGATGAGATTCATCCCCTTCAATCTGAAGGTTTCCGTTTATTGATTTATGGATCTTTACACCACAGCCTACTCCGCAATAGGAACAGGTAGATGTATATGTTTTAGTTGATTGTGACATGATTGTATTCGTTTAAAAGGGAGTAATCGAATAAAATTCACTATATCTATGCCAGGCTTTCTGCCGGAGATAAATCAACCTGTTGAGTAGTTTTAGTTTCTGCTGTCGTTATACTTTCCGTACTTGTCACAAAACGAATAGTGAAAGCAAGTACCGCTATTGCCAGTACACAATATCCAATAATTGAGAATGCATCATTATATGTTAATGTCTCACTCTTAAATAAGAAGCCCATAAGCACTGCTCCAATATTTCCCCCAGCTCCTACAATCCCTGCTACACTGCCTACTGCATTCTTATTTACAAACGGCACCACTGCGTAGGTTGCTCCGTTCGACATTTTTACAAATAAAGCAAAACCAATCATGGATATTATTGAAAATACCAGGACATCCATTGAAGAGAAAATCAGAATCCCGATTCCTTCCAACAAAATACAGCAACCCAAAACTACTACACGTCCGCTCAAGCCTTTTGACAGACTGACTTTATCACTTAACATACCACCAAGCGCACGTGCAAAAAGATTCATCATGCCAAAAGACGCAGCAATCAAACCGGCAGTTTCAAGCGACAAGTCGAACTTATCTTTAAAATATAAAGCAGCAATATTATCGATGGTAATTTCAATTCCGAAACAAGCACCATAGCAGAACGCAAGTACCCATACTCTATAGTCTTTTAATATTGTACCAAAAGAAACCTGGGATTGTTTTTTCTTTAATGTAAATGAAGGATCTTTCTTTTTTAAATCTGCCAGATTACCTTCCGGTGTATCTGTTGTATACAGGAAGTATAGTACACCCATGATCATTAAGGCAATCCCCGGTACAACCATTGCCAGCCTCCATGATTCACTGGCAGTGTATCCCAAGCCTACAAAACCAGCGAAGATTAAAGGCATTACCAATTGTGTAACGCCTCCGCCAAGATTTCCCCAACCAGCAGTAACAGCATTTGCTGTACCAATCACATTCGGCGCGAACATAGCCGATGTATGGAATTGAGTAACTACAAATGATGCTCCAATAACACCGATTGTTAATCTGAATAAAAGAAAAGACGTATAATCATTGCTGAACCCGATAAGCATTACAGGAAGGGCTCCCAGAATTAACAAAACAGAATACATAATTCGCGGTCCGATGCGGTCACATAAATAACCGATCAGAATGCGGGCGAATATTGTAATCGATACCGAAGCAATCATTATGTTGCCGATCTCACCTTTCGTCAGGTGTAATTCGTCACGAACAATTGCCATTAATGGTGCAATACCAAACCAGCCAAAGAAACATAAAAAGAAAGCCATCCATGTCATATGAAATGCTTTCATGTTTGGTGTTTTAAAGCTGAACAGGTTGATTTTTGTTGCCTTAGAAGTGTTCATAATTGCAGGAGTAAAAGGGTTAATACTTACTTACGTACAAATATAACAATACCTACGTATATTTACGTACTAATACGTATTTTTTTTTACGTATTAATAAACTTTTTCTCTCAAAAGACTGAAATATATTTCCCAAAAAAGGATTGAAACCAATACAACAAACTCATTTACAATACATAACAATAAAATTCAGTATATGGAATTTAAATATCTTGTTAGGGAGATAGAATTTTAATTATTTTGAAATGCTATGAAAAGATGTTCCCTTTCAATACCTGTCCTGCTTATTTTTATACTTATACAAGGCTGTTTACCCAGTAAAAGGTTTGATCATGCCAAACATCCCGAGCAGCCTGATTACAGTAAGGACGATAGTTGGGTGGCATTGCCCTGGCGTTTTGATGCGGCAGATTGTGTTCCGCAAAGTTGTCCAACCCCAGACAGGCAGGACAGTGCAGCGGTAGATGTGTTTTATGTTTACCCCACAGCCTACGTAATCGGCACAAAATGGAA
>NZ_JBQCDF010000016.1:0-12165 GCF_051961495.1 Cytophaga sp.
GCAATTTCCAGCGTAAACGAACTACCGGGGACACCAATATCCAGGATGTATAAAGGAATTAACTTATCTGTATCAAAACGCATGGAACCGTTGATCAATCCATCCGTTTTAGATGCCAATGCTTTCAAGCCTGCATAGTGGGTTGTAATAATACCCATCGACTTGCGCTCATTCAGTTTTTCAAGAGCAGCTTCTGCAATGGCCGAACCATACATCGGATCTGTACCGCTACCGAATTCATCAATCAACAGCAACGTTTTGCTGTCTGCATGTTCAAGGAAGAACGTAAGATTTTTTATGTGTGAACTATACGTACTCAAATCATTATCCAGCGATTGGGAATCTCCGATATCAATAAAGAAGTTTTCGAAAATACCTGAAGTACTACCTTCATCTACCGGAATCAACAAGCCGCATTGCAGCATATACTGAAGCAATCCAAGGGTTTTCATACATACCGATTTACCACCGGCATTGGGACCAGACAAAAGTAAGATTCTATTTTGTTCGTCTACCTGAATAGACAAAGGCATTACTTCTTTTTTGATTTTCTGATTTTTCAACCACAACAAGGGATGCCGTGCATTTCTCCATTTGATCACCGGACGTTTCTGCACAGCAGGCATTACGGCATGCACCGAATACGCAAAGGTTGCCTTCGCGCGAATGAAATCAAACCAGCCTACCAATTGATTGGCATCCAGCATCACTTCTGCAAACGGACGGATATAATCTGTCAGCTGCATCAGGATACGTACGATCTCTTTGCGTTCACGAATCTCTAATTCCCGTACGCTATTGTTATAAGGTAAAAGAGAAATCGGTTCCATAAAAACGGTTTGGCCGGTACCCGACTCATCGTGAATGATCCCCTGTACTTTACGCTTGTATTCTGCCAGCACCGGCAACACCAAACGTCCGGAACGTATAGTCGCTTCCGTATCTTCAACGGTATAACCTTCTTTTTTGAATACACGCAGCAAGCGTTCAACTTCTTTGCGGAGTTTGATTTGTTCTTCGCGATATTCTTCACGAATCATACGTAGTTCATCAGAAGCCGTATCACGGATCACACCGTGGTCATCAATCACACGGTTGATTGATTTAAATAAAGAAGAATCTATTTTTACAGTATTAGCGCGTTCCTGCAAACGCACATACACTTCGGTGTCCGGTCTTTTGAAAAATGACTGGCACGCGATCAGTGTCGTTAAAAACAATTTGCATTGCAGCAGTTCATCAATTTCCAGGTAATTTCCCTGAACCTGTATCTTATGGGCAAGTAAAGTAATATCTACAAAATCACGATCAGGAAATACGGATCCCGATTCGATGATTTTTTTAAATTCATCTGTTTCCTGCAGTTCTTTTTCAATGGTGGCAACATCATAGGAAGGAGTCAGTTCATCAAGCATTTTTACTGCTGCGAATCCTTTACACGTTGCTTTCAGTAATTCACGGATTTGGTCAAACCCAATTTTACTCTCCAGATCGGATGGATAAATCATTCAATTTTGATTAGTGTTGTTTTAGTACAAAATTACAACAAAGTCCTTTGGTAACCCACAGTCTTTTAGCTTGAAAACAGTTTTTTTTTGTATCTTTTCCATGTTTTTGCATTATACTATTGACCTTGGAATCTAAATATCATAAAAAACCCGAAGAAATTGAGGAAGAACTGCATTGGATACTGAAAGCCAAGCAAAATCCCCAACACTTTGCCGTGCTGTATGAGAAATATTATAAGACCATATTTCTGTATCTGTTCCGCAAAGTTAATGACATGGATATTGCCGGCGATCTTTGTTCCGAAGTATTTTCCAAAGCCTTGTCCACCATCCATTCCTACGAATATAAAGGTGTGCCTTATTCCGCCTGGCTTTACCGCATTGCCTCGAATGAGGCAAACATGCATTTCAGAAAATACAATAAACGCGAAAACATCTGTATTGACGACACCAGTATTCATTTACTCAATGAAGACCTGCAGGAAACCAATGATGAAAATATATATATAAAATTCCTTCCTCAGTGCCTGGAAAAGCTCAAGCCGGACGAGGTGATTCTAATACAGTGGAGGTTCTTTGAAAACAAGGCATTTAAAGAAGTCGGTGAAATTATGAACATGACTGAAAACAATGCTAAAGTAAAAACATACCGCATCCTCGAAAAGATTCGCAAATGGATGCTGGAAATGAAAGGAAAAAACAATGGGTAAATACGATATACATAAAAACAAAGCGTTACCAAGCGACGACGAAATCAATAAGTATAAAAACTTCGACAAGGTAATGAAGAGGGCTGCGCTGTACGATTACAAACAGGCGACAAAACCGATTTACAAAAATGTTAAAGTGCTTGGTCTGGTTGCTGTGCTTGTGGCCCTGGGCCTTATCTTCCTGTTTGAAAGCATGGATCAGGATGAGGAAACAAAAAAAATAAAAGATCAGGCTGACTCCGTGCAAACCCAAAAGAGTGCTCCTGAAAAAGATACCATTCGTACGCAATCCACTGTTATACCTGTTACAGCTTCTTCACAAGCATATCAAACAACTTCAGATCCCGCACCTGCGCCGACAGGTATTCCGGTAGAAGAAACCCAGGTAACACCCAACAATCATACTACGGCAACTGTTGCGTTAGAAAATACGGCGGCACATTTTCCTGGTGGTGAAGATGCACTGAAGAGTTATCTGGAAAAAAATATTAAATACCCGTACAATGCCGTTGAATCGCCCTATTCAGGAATGGTTGAGGTAGATCTTGTAATAGAGAAAACAGGTAAAGTTGGTACGTATACAATATACAGCAGCCCGAATGCTGCGATCAGCAATGAAATAACCAGGGTAATAAAATCCATGCCGAATTGGAAACCGGCTATTAAAAATGGAGCATCTGTGGCAACAACTGTTACCGTTTATTTCCCTTTCAAATATATCGGGGAATAAACAATCAATTCAATTTTCCGCTGGCTTCTTTTATACTTATGCTATCCACAACGATTTCATAAATATGATTTAACTCGTCAGAATGTTTGCTGTAATAGTCATAGCTGTCTTTAAACTGTTGCTCTGTCACATGATGCTCTTTAAAAATCTCATCTTTGTAGTAAGCATACAGCACCAAAGATGAATCCCTGTTGAAATTTTTTAGTGACAACGCTGATTCAGTAATGTGTACATCAATCAGAATACCAACCATTTCTTTTTCTGAAAGCAGGTCTGCCGGTTTCTGATCCAAAGCAGCATCGGGCGCTGAAGTACAGGATAAAAGCAGTGTCAGGGCTGCAATAATTATGGTCGTAAAGTGTGTCAAAGCCTTAGATTTATTCACGGAAATTAGTTTTTTTATTGTATTTTTAAAACTGTTCTTATGAAAGTCTCATTAAAAGATATTATTCGCAAGTTACGCAAATATGAGGTACGGATCCGCAAGGCCGTTCATTCACATATGCACGGCAACTACAAATCCATCTTCAAGGGTTCGGGAATAGAATTTTCAGATCTTCGTGAGTATCAGTATGGCGATGATATCCGCACGATCGACTGGAATGTTACGGCGAAAGGACATGGTTCTTATGTACGTCTTTTTCAGGAAGATAAAGAACAACACATCATATTTTTAGTTGATGTTAGTGCATCCCTGAATATTGGTAAAGACAATCAAACCAAATTCGATATTATTAAAGAAATCGCCGGTGTCTTAATGCTATCTGCTGTTAAAGAGGGTTCTGAGATAGGTCTGGTTTGTTATTCCGATAAGAAAGAACTTTACATTGCGCCGGACAAAGGGATCAAACATGCTTATTACCTGATCAGTAAACTTTTCAATCTGGAAAGCGAATCTGCTCTTACAGATTTGAACAAAGCCACTCAATACACCTTGTCAATCCTGAAACGTAAAAGTATTGTCATTGTACTTTCTGATTTTATAGATGAGAACTATGATAAAAACCTGATTAGTTTAAGTAAAAAACACGATTTGGTTTTAATTCAGATACAGGATACCAGAGAAATCCATTTGCCTTCCATGGGCATTATTCCGCTTGTTGATACCGAAACCAATAAGACCATCTGGGTAAACTCTTCATCCAAAACATTCAGGGTGAACATGGAGAAGCGTCAGCGTGCTATCCAGACGAAGCTGGAGAATTTCAGTAAATCGTATGAATCGAATTACACCTGTATCAAAACGCACGAAGATTACATCATTAAACTTGTTGAACTGTTCAGGGTTCGAAACTTCCATAAGAAAAGTGCATAAGCTGTTTCTCCTACTCTTCAGTTTCATTACTCTGATTTCGGTTGCACAAACCGACTCGAGCCATTATGTGCATGGCAGTTTTATTGAAGACAGCTTACACATTGGCGAGAATATTCATTTTACATTAAGTGTCAGATACCCCAAAGATCAGATAGCGATTTTCCCTGATTCCAGTTCACACTATTTCCCGTTTGAATACATCAATAAAAAATATGTACCTACACGTACAGACTCCTTGTTTGCTTACGACAGCGTAATCTATGTACTTGCCAGCTACGAAGTAATCAATAAACAATTCTTATCCGTTCCGGTGAAATTTATTTATCAGAAGGATACACAAACCTTATATTCGATAAAGGATAGTATGCTCTTAAAAAGACTGGTAACAGAGCACTCTGAGCGGGATGTAAAAGCCGACGCCTTATTGGTACCGACTCCGGAAAAATTTAATTATCCGTATTTAATTGCAATCATAGCTTCGGGATTAACAATACTGTTCCTGCTTTATAAAATGTTCGGTGATATTTTATTAACCCGCTACAGATTATTCATTTTAAGAAGAGCGCATAATAAATTCATTAAGCACTACGATGATCTTGTTAAAGAATTCAATGATACAAACGAGCTGCGCTTGGTTGAACAGATTATTACAAGCTGGAAAAATTATTTAACCCGTTTGGAAGATATTCCCATCAATACTTATACCACCAAAGAACTGATTCATTTATTTGAACAGGAAGAACTCGAATCAACGCTCCAATCCATTGATCGAAATGTTTATGGAGGGATGATCACTACTGATATCAGCGATTCGCTGCAGGTAATAAAACGTTTCACACACAGAAGATTTCAAACCAGAAGAAGATATTTAACAGGTGGATAATTTTCAATACGATATTAACCAATGGTACTACCTGCACTACTGGCTCAAGCCGGAAGTTCTGAAAAGTTATATCTGGGAAAATCCCACTTATCTTTATGGGATAGCAGCCACGCCTCTTCTATTGATCTTACGCTGGCTGTTTTATTACCGATTCAGAAAAAAATATAAAGTCGCGCTCAACAAAAGAGAAACGAAATCAATCAACCTCATCCAGATTCTCCGGTTCATTCCGTTAAGCCTACTACTCATTTCAATTTCATTTATTCTGATAGGTCTCGCCCGGCCGCAGAAAAGTAATGAAACCAATACCCAATATACCGAAGGCATAAATATTGTTTTCGCTATGGACATTTCTGAATCCATGAAGATCACAGATATTCACCCCAGCCGGTTTGAAGCAGCCAAACAAATTTGCATTGACATCATCAATAAACGTAAAGACGACCGCATCGGTATTGTTGTATTTTCAGGCGAAGCAATCACCCTCTCTCCGCTCACCAATGACTACGAACTTTTGCGAACTAACCTGAATGAGCTAAAACAAAACAAGGCACTGGAGTCGGGTACGGCCATCGGAACAGCATTGGGTACTGCTATCAACCGCTTGAAAAAAACGCCAACTCAAGAACGAATCATTATTCTGATTAGTGATGGTGAAAATACCTCCGGCCTGATGGATCCAATGACAGCCGCAGACTTATGCGTAGATTATAATATTAAAATCTACTGCATTGGCTTAGGTAAAGATGGAACACATCAATTTAAAGATGATGACGGTACCATTCAATATGTAGAAAGCAAGCTGGATGAGAATACGCTAAAAAACATTTCATCTGTTACCAAAGGAAAGTTTTACAGGGCCTACGATAAAAAGAGCCTGAAGAACATTATTGAAACGATCGATCAATTAGAGAAAAATAAGATCGTAAAATTACAATACAATGATATTAAGGATTTCTACTATATCTATGTAAAGTGGGCCGTGGTGTTTTTCTTATTATGGACGCTAACACGAATTACTTTTTTAAATAATTTCCTGGAAGATTAACATTTATAATTTTATTGTGCCTGATTCAATAGATGCCCCTGAAAAAGACTATTTATATATCAAAACTTCACAGCTCCCTAACGCTGGAAAAGGTTTATATACATCAATAGATATTTTTAAAGATGAGATTATTGCTACATTTAAAGGAAAGCGCTTATCCAATAATAAAGCAGCTCGTATCGCGAAGGAAAATAAAAACGGATATTTTATAAATATGCTGGATGGAAGCATTTTAGATTCTAAGAATGTACATTGCTTTGCAAAATATGCTAACGATCCCCAAGGTCTTAAGAAAACTTCATTTTCATATAATGCAGAGATAAGTCTCGATGATGATGAACAAGTATGTTTGATTGCCACAAAACAAATAAAATCAGAAGAAGAAATTTTTTGCAGCTATGGAAAAAAATATTGGCAATCATTCAAAGAAACAACCCAATAAGCCAAAACCGTTCATTACAGGAATTTATTTTTGGTACGAAAGCGCAACCCTATAATCCATTGATTCTTCGCCAAAATCATTCATTTGGTCTATTTATTTATATAAATCGCTTTATATAAAGTAAATTCATACCGTAAAAATCTTTTAAAGTACTGCTTTGCCCGGCAATAAAATTATTATCTATGAAGTTAAAATACATCCTGTATATAGCCTTAGCTCTTGGATTCGGCATATTGGTTTACTATAGAATTACTAAAAACAATGAACTCACCAAAGAGGGTAATTCCAAAGGGCCCATGAATGCTACAGCAATGGTGGACGGCATTGTTCTTAAACCGCAAAAATTTGCAAACACCATATTGGTATCTGGTAGCATCGCAGCCAACGAGCAGGTGCAATTACGCAGCCAGATTTCCGGCATCATTACTCATATCTACTTTCAGGAAGGCAGTAAAGTAAGCCAGGGACAAGCACTGGTAAAAATTGATGATACCGAATTACAGGCTCAGTTATCTGAACTGCAGGTAAGAGTTGACCTTGCCGCTGAAAATGAAAAGCGTGCCTCACAGTTATTGAAAAAAGAAGGGATCAGTAAAGAAGAATATGATATAACACTTTCAACCTTACGCTCCCTGCAGGCGCAGGAAAAGATCATCCTGGCTCAGGTAGCCAAAACGATTATTAAAGCACCATTCAAAGGCGTGATCGGATTAAGAAACGTATCTGTGGGTGAATACCTGTCGGCCGATATCATTATTGCAAATCTCGTAAATATGAATCCGATCAAACTTACTTTTTCAGTACCTGAAAAATATGCCTCCAGCATGAAGGCTAATACAAAAGTATCATTCACCATTGCGGGGAATACGAAAAAATTTACTGCTACGGTTTATGCCGTGGAACCTGAAATTGAAGCTGCAACCCGCACGCTGCAGTTGCGTGCAAAAGCTTCGAACGAGCAAGGAGAACTGGTTCCGGGTTCATTCGCTACGATAGAGCTACCGTTATCTGTGCTGCCAGACGCATTGCTTATTCCTACTGAAGCAGTCATTCCGATTCAGGATGGTAAAAAAGTATTCATCGCCGAAAATGGTAAGGCAAAGGAAGCCATTATCGAAACTTCATCCAGAACAGATAAAAATATTCTGGTGCTATCCGGATTAAAAGCAGGCGATACGGTACTTACCAGCGGTGTTATGTCCTTAAAGGCGGGCACAAATGTCCGGGTAAAACTTCCTACTACTGACCAGCAATAAATATGAGTTTATCAAGCATAAGTATCAAGCGTCCGGTATTTACCATTGTAATTAACCTTGTTTTAATTCTCTTTGGTGTAATCGGCTATACCTATCTGGGTATTCGTGAATATCCTTCGATTGACCCGGCAACAATTTCTGTGCGAACCAGCTACTCCGGTGCCAATGCAGATATAATTGAATCACAGATTACAGAACCGTTAGAGAAATCAATTAATGCTATCGATGGGATTCGTACCATTACCTCCTCCAGTAATCAGGGTACAAGTAACATTACCATTGAATTCAACCTGGGTAAAAATTTAGAAGAAGCTGCCAATGATGTGCGTGATAAAGTATCACAGGCAACCAGAAGTCTGCCGCTGGATATAGATGCGCCGCCGGTAGTTTCAAAAGCTGACTCCGATTCAGAACCCATCATCATCCTGACTGTAAAAAGTAATTCAAGAGATATTCTGCAGCTAAGCGATTATGCAGAAAATACAATGGCCCAACGCATACAAACCATCCCCGGTGTGAGCAGCGTGCAGATCTACGGGCAAAAGAAATATGCCATGCGTCTATGGATTGATCCGATGAAACTTTCATCTTATGGATTAACCGTTGCTGAAGTTAAAGCTGCTCTGAATAAAGAAAATGTGGAGCTGCCATCCGGAAAAATCACTGGTAAAAATACTGAACTTACAGTTAACACACGTGGCAACTTATCTACTGAAGAACAGTTCAGCAATTTAATTATCCGTTCACAAGGGGGTAAAACAATTCGCTTCAATGACATCGGTACGGTTGTTTTAGGCCCGGAGAATCTTGAAACACAGATGACCGAGTCCGGTATACCGATGGTAGGCCTTGCCATTGTACCCCAGCCAGGTACCAACTACCTGGAGATTGCGTCCGCTTTTTATGAACAACTGGAAAAATTAAAAAAAGAAATCCCGCAGGATATCGAAATGAAAGTAGCAGTAGATAATACGCTTTTCATTAAAAAATCTGTTACAGAAGTTGCCGAAACAATTTTAATCTCACTGATCCTGGTAATTGTGATCATCTATGTTTTCTTCCGGGACTGGGGTGTTGCATTCAGACCATTGATTGATATTCCGGTATCCCTGACCGCTACATTCTTTATCATGTACCTGTGCGGTTTTTCTGTAAATGTACTAACCCTGCTGGCCATTGTACTGGCAACCGGGCTTGTGGTTGACGACGGGATTGTTGTAACCGAAAACATTTACAAAAAAGTTGAAGAAGGCATGTCTCCGATTCAGGCTGCTATTAAAGGATCAAATGAGATATTAATTCCTGTAATTTCCATATCGATTACACTTGCTGCAGTATTCCTGCCGGTGATTTTCCTGCAGGGATTCGTAGGCCAGCTCTTCAGGGAATTCGGTATTGTCATCGCATCTGCAGTACTTATTTCTGCCTTTGTTTCATTAACCCTCACGCCTATGCTGAATGCATACCTGATGAAAGGCGGAGTACATACAAAATCAAAATTCTACAATTGGTCTGAACCATATTTCATCAAAATGAATACTGCTTATGCCCAGGCATTGGAAGTATTTATGAAAAGGAAATGGGTAAGCTTCCCTATTCTTTTTGTCTGCATTGGCTTGATTGTTTTTTTCTTTTCAATTTTGAAAAAAGAAACAGCCCCATATGACGACCGTAGTTACCTGCGCATACAAGTAACAACTCCTGAGGGCTCAAGCTATGATTATACCAATCGTTTCATGGAAGAAATGAAGCAGTTAGTGAACGATTCCATTCCTGAAAAAACCGTAAACCTGGTTATCACTGCACCAGGCTACGGATCTGTGTCCATCAACAGCGGACGAATGATATTATCTCTGGTGCCACCGGAAGAAAGAAAACGCAGCCAGAAACAGATTGCCAATAAATTAACGCAGTTAACAAAAAAATATCCCGAAGCACGTACCACAGTTACCGAACAGCCTACTATTGCCGTGAACAAACGCGGTGGGCTTCCGGTGCAGTTTATCATTAAAGCTCCCAATTTTGAAAAGTTGCGCGAAAAGCTTCCTGAGTTTATGGCTGCGGTTGGAAATGACCCTACCTTCTCGGTTTCGGATGTAAACCTGAAATTCAATAAACCTGAATTAAATGTTACCATTGACCGGAACAAAGCACAAAGCATAGGTGTGTCTGTCTTGGATGTTGCACAAACACTGCAGCTATCGTTAAGCGGACAACGCTTCGCATATTTCTACATGAATGGAAAACAATATCAGGTGATTGCTCAGTTTGACCAGGCAGACCGCAGTTCACCATTGGATCTGACTTCGATCTTTGTTAAAAACAGTTCCGGACAGTTGGTTCAGCTTGACAATGTTGTAACCATCAACGAACGCAGCAGCCCGCCCCAGCTTTATCATTCAGACAGATACATTTCTGCGACAGTAAGTGCCGGTTTGGCTCCAGGCAAAAGTATCGGTGATGGTATTGATGCCATGAATAAAATTGCTTCAGAAGTACTGGATGACAGCTTCTCTACCGATCTTACGGGTGAATCAAGAGACTTCGTTGAAAGTAGTTCCAATACATTATTTGCCTTCAGCCTTGCCTTGCTATTGATTTACCTGATCCTGGCTGCGCAGTTTGAAAGCTTTATCGATCCCTTTATTATTATCCTGACTGTACCTATGGCTGTTGGTGGCGCGTTATTCTCCCTGTGGCTGTTTGGCCAAACATGGAACATCTTCAGTCAGATTGGTACCATCATGCTGATTGGTCTTGTAACTAAAAACGGAATCCTGATTGTAGAATTTGCAAATCAATTAAAGGAACAAGGCAAACCGAAGGCAGTGGCTATTATGGAAGCTGCTGAAGCACGTTTGCGCCCGATTCTCATGACAAGTTTAGCTATTTCGTTAGGTGCATTACCAATCGCTCTGGCATTAGGTGCTGCAGCCCAAAGCCGGATCGGGATGGGAGTAGTAATTGTTGGTGGCACCATGTTCTCTCTGGTATTAACACTATTTGTTATTCCCGCTATTTATTCCATCTGGTCTAAAGAATACAAACATAATCCCGCGTTTGATGAAGCTGAACAGCTTGAAAAAAATATTAATCACTGATACTATGAACAAAAAACACGTTTTTATTTTCACGTTCGTATTATTCTTAACAAGTGTCCCAACGGTATCTGCACAGGAACTGTTAACCCTGGAGCAGGCTATTCGCCTTACGTTGGAAAACAATTTCAATATTCTTCTCGTAAAGAATGATGTTGAGGTCAGTAAAAATAACGTCAATCCGGGTGTGGCAGGTGCACTGCCTTATATAGGCGGTAATGTAACAAATTCTTACAGTGTACTTGACAGCAGACAGGTGCAATCAAACGGCGTGGTAACTGAAAAAGAAGGTGCCCGCAACAGCAACTTTAACTACGGCGTTGGCTTAAACTGGACCATCTTCGATGGGTTTGGCATGTTTGCCCGTTATGATCAATTAAAAGAATTTGAAAAACTCAGCGAAGAAAGTCTTCAGGTAGCAATCATGACCAATGTTGCTGCAGTAACAAGTACCTACTACAACCTGGTGCAGCAACAACAACAGCTCTATGCATATGATACGGCTATTTATATTTCTAATCAGCGACTTCAGTTTGCTCAAAACAGATACCAGGTTGGTAAAGCTGCAAAACTCGAAGTACTGAATGCTGAAGTTGACATGAATACTGACACAACAAACTTTGTTCGCCAGCAGGAACTATATAACAATACACAAACATACCTGAATCAGCTGCTCGCAAGAGAAGCGGGAATACGATTCAAAGTTGCAAACGATATTCCGGTCGACAATACATTACTCCTGGAAAATTTGTCGGAACAGGCACGCAAACACAATCCTTCACTGCAGGCTGCCATTATCAATAAACGTATTGCCGCGCTGGATCTGAAGATTGTAAAAGCATACAGATACCCTGTCGTAAATATCAACACCGGATATAATTTTACAAACTCCAGATCAGCTTTAGGCTTTGCTACACAAACAAGCGGTAAAGGTTTAACGTATGGAGTTACAGCAAGTGTTCCTATCTTCAATGGTTTTACGCAAAACATCAGCGAACACAACGCCAGAATTCTGATGAACAGTGCAGAACTACAGTATGAACAAACAAGCCAGATCATCCAATCTGAATTAACCAGCGCTTACCAAACGTATCGTACAAGTCTTATACTGGTAACACTTGAAGAAAAAAATCAACGCATCGCACGCGAAAACTTAGAAATTACCATTGACAAAT
>NZ_JBQCDF010000017.1:0-2089 GCF_051961495.1 Cytophaga sp.
TTATTATCATAGTAAAATGAAATTCTATTAACATTGAAAAGATCGAACAGTCCAATAAAACTAACCCTATCTTTTTCTAAAATTTTTTTCCATGACTCTTCACTAGACCATTTCACACTTTTTGCGAGCTTTAGAATTAAAAATCCTAAATTATCAGTATTTACTCCATACAATAGAGCTTCTTCATTTCTATTAAATATTATGTATTCATAAAAATTAAGCAAAGCATCAAAATACGCTTCAAATTCTTGTTCAGTTATTACTGCTTTTGAATCAAAATACAACTTCATTTTACTAGCTAAGGCAGAAGAGTTCCGTAAATTTAGTAAAATGAGTTCTTCGTTTAGTTTGTCCTTTTCATAAGCCCAGATCGAAGAAATTTCAGAATTTGATATATCATTTGGACTTAGATTTAAAGCAAAATACTTATCAAAATTTGTACGATTTGTAATACTTAAAGGGTGACTATTATCTTTGAATAACTCATCAAGTACAGGCTTAATGTTTTCTGGAATAGTTTTACCTAGTATTGTATAATAATCTTTTTTCGAATTCATTTTAAATCAAGTTATCTCTGTTGATTGAAATTTTTAGGTATAATTCTGGATCAGAAAAGTTAATTAATTCAAGAAGAAAAAAATGATATATATAAACCTCGTTACCGATATTCATATATTTAATTATAAACGAATTTGTAAATTTCTTTATATCTCTGTCATTTTTTAAAAAAAGTGGGATGTCTGAAAATTTTAGACATTCCTCTAATTCATTAGGATTAATTTTGGATATTGTTTTGTTGTTCTCAAGATTTTCGATCGATGATAGTAAACAATTTCTTAATCTTTCAATAATTGATTTATAATCTAATTCTGGAATTTGAAATTCTAAATTAATTATTTTATCTAAGTATTTTTCAGGTTTATGTGAAGAGATTTTTTCTTTTATTGCGTTATTGATGTAAAATTTGTCATAGCCAACTATATAAATAGTATTAGGAAAATCAGCTAATATTCTAATTATTCTGAATACATCAACAATTTCATTATTATCTAATCTATCTAAGTCGTCAATGGTAATTATAATTTGGCAATCTAATTTTTTAATGTGATTTTTTAAGGACAAATATTGGTTATACAAACCTTTATCTTCAATCATTAATAATTTTGAAAAATCTGTTTTAAAAATGTTTGTTTCTGTTTTTAAAATAGCTTTATAATATTCATTGAATTGTGATGATATTAAATCGCTGTTTTTAAATTCATTTTCTAATAACTTAAAGAAGTTTTTCAATAATGATTCTGAATTATTATAAAACCATGGATAGAAGCGAATTATTTTCGTTCGATGTTGGGGATGGTATAATTTAAGTTGATTGAGGATTAAACTCATAAATGATGTTTTCCCGCTACCCCATTCACCTACTATTCCAATTGAGAAAGAATTTGAAGGCTTCAGTAAAGTAATGGCATCGGCTAATTTTGATGCAAATTTATTCCTACCTAAAGTATCTAAATCTGATAAAGACTTATTACCTGACATTTCTACTTCCTCATTTAAAGGTAAGTCAGGATTAATAAATCCATAGGAATATTCTTTTATAGGAATTCTTCTAAATAATCTGAAATACACAACAGCGAACCAAATATATTTATGAAGCTTATTATTAATTTCTTCTACATTGTATTCATCATCATTTAATACTGACTGACGTAAAATGGTTTTGTCTTTAGTTGAAGATATTTTTTTAACATTCGGATAAATACTGTCAAATCCATTTTTAAAAATAACTAAGCCAACATATACTATTAAAAAATCTATATATGCAAATTGCCCGTTTTTAAATGGATAAGCATCAATTTCCCAATTAGTATTTGGGTTAAATCTAAGCCATGCCCAAATACCCAAAAATAAAAGATTGTATTTTATTTTATTAGAAAGAATGTTTATTAATGTGAAGTAAATAAAAAATATTAATAAAACTAAATCACTTATTGTGGAATGACTTAAATAATTTTTATTTCTATCTATTGGTATATACTTTGAAATTGTTTGCTCTAAAAAAATAAATATTAATAGGAGCATTAATTGC
>NZ_JBQCDF010000018.1:0-2309 GCF_051961495.1 Cytophaga sp.
ATTTAACCATTGAATCATTGATGCCAAGCAATGGCGTGATATTTAGTGACGGCATAGAATCTGACTTTTTAAAATTCAATAGTGGGACCATTGCAAAAATTGGACTTGCTAATGAAATTGCTACATTAGTTGTAAACGGGCTGACGAAAAACGCCACATAACAAGTGCATCCTATGTACCTTAAAGTCGGGGAGTTAATATGGTAGATTCTTTTTAAATTTCTTTTGAAAGAGAAAAATTTAAAAGTGGTTTTAAACCTTTCCCCTTCGCAAGATTTTTTTCCTTATCATAAAATTAATACTTTTTTAAAAATCAACACACCCAGCATCCTATGAGTAGTCAATGTTTTTTGCAGCTTAGCTTACGGTGGCTGCACACATGCTACAGTTCTCTGTTTTAGTTTTTTGATTTTTTACGCTTAGTAAATCCTCTACGGAAAAAGTGGCGTAAATACAGGCTGCTACAGACTTGGCAGAAGAAAACACTTCGCTTTTTGATTATTTATACGATAACAACTTTTGTTTAGTAGTCATTGCCTGCGGTTTTTTTGTGACGGTATGTTGGTTAATAATATGGTTTCTAAATCTTTTTAAAATGAACCCTGCTACAGCCTTGGCGAGGTATATTTATACATGCGATGTTTAGTAGTCAGGGCTCATAATTATTTTACAATTCCAAGTTCGTAAGGTTGTTGATTGATTAAAACGAAGCGGATTCTGTTGAGTAGTTTTCTTGCGATTTTAATAATCACAATTTTAGAGTCCTTATGTTTTATTTGTTCCTGGAAGTAGAGCGCCATAGCCGGATCAGTTCGCCTGGCTGTCCATGCACTTTCTACTAGGTCACTTCTTAACTGCCTGTGTTTTCTTACAGTTAGGCTTAGCTTATTTTCTGATTGGCCGCTGCTGTGTTCCATCGGCAACAATCCTACAAAACTATTGAGGTTACAAAACGTTTCAAATCGTTTGATGTCTCCAATCTCTACCAGCAAGCTGGCTGCTGTCAGGGCCCCGATACCTGGAATACTTCTGAGCAAATAATAATTGGTTTTATAACGCTGTTCGCGCATCATTTTTCTGATTTCATTACCGATAGTTAAGAGTTCTTTTCTTAAATATTCCATTTGTGCAATCATATAATCGAGTGTCCTTCTGCGGCTCTTTTGTTTGCAATCCAAAGCCTTGAGCCAGTTGATAAAATTATGGCTCCAGCTTGCATTATCATATTGATCCGGAATATCGATACCAGTAAATGCAAGTAAGCCTTTGATACGGTTTTTACAACGACAGAGATCTTTCCAGATTCTTTTACGATGCCGGAAAAACACGCGGTCAGCTTCCTGTTGTTCGTCAGGAATATGAATGCCATGCAATACTCCCGACTGAAGACGAAGACCAAGATTACGGGCATCACGTGGATCAGTTTTTTGCAAGGAATCTTTTTGTGATTTGGGAATGTCGGCAGGATTTACGACCAGGCATTCAATCCCTAAAGCTGTCAGCTGTCGTTGTATCCAGAAGCCAAACTTACCTGCTTCGTAAGCCGCTTTGTAATGAGCACCCGGAAAGTGTTGTTTCAAATAGTTGGCCATCACAATGGGATTAGATTTTTGATGTACATTTTTGATGAACATGTCGTTTAAATGTATCCCTAAGTTCCAGCTGGATTTATGAACATCCATGCCAACGAAAATTGTTTGTCCGTCGAAATTTGTTTTAATTTTATTCATGACTGTTGAGGTTTTGATAATAATAATTAAAAGTTACTGTAGCGAATTTAATTTGACTACTTTCTTAACTGCCTCAACAGTTTTTTTAGGTTACATAGAGACTTGGCGAATAGCTGGGGTGACGTGCATTTTGTCAGCTTTTTGTTCGCTGTTGGGCTGTAGTTCCGGGCTGAAAATACTCTATTGAGCAACAGAATAAAAATCTCAGCTTTTTGTTCGTTTACTGGCAGACGTTGCGGCAGAAAGTTATAAATTGCCCTGCCATCGCCAATGCGTGGCCGTTAGCAGCCATTTTCCGAAACCGTTAAAATGATGAAATATTATCTAATTCTTCTGATTTTGATAGCCACAAGTTGCAACAGATTTGAGAAGAAATTTTATAAAGAAATAGCAGATGGTGAAAAACAATCAATTCAACAAAAAAAGCCCGTGCTATTTGACCTTTCATCTATAACAGACTTTGAGTGGGACAGTGTTCTCATTGTACATGGCAATGAAAGCGTACCAGTTTTTGCGGAAGAAATAGAAGCCGAATTAAAAAGAAAGACTACAGATTTACCAACATATAAAGACCGATTTT
>NZ_JBQCDF010000019.1:0-4721 GCF_051961495.1 Cytophaga sp.
CATCTTAACTTCCATGGGTACGTATACCTCTGTTGGTTTAGAAGTAGCAACTACATAATAATCGCCCCCCCAGGCAAGGAAGAAAAATGCTGCACAGGTAATGATTACCGCTTTGGTAACATTCTTTCTGTACCAAACACGCAAAGAATATCCACCGTATGATTTATTTCTGTCTTCAAAAACAATCTCATCCAGGGTAGCACTATATAAATCTAATTCCTCTTTCATAGACTACTTTGTGATGCCGCCTTTTCAGCCCGTACTAATTTAATATCATCAGGAGATGCGTCTACCATGGCTTTTTTGCCAATACCAAGAATCGCAAGCTCATCAATAACATCAATAAGATTTTTGTACTTTGATTCCTTCATCGGTTTAATGATCACATTCAGATCTTTCTCTAATTTATTTCTTTTTTCCAATAATACCGCACGGATACCATCTTCAGAAAAATCTGTCTCGTGAAAATCTGTTGATCCATCCTGGTTCATTGTATACCAGTATACAATATCATCTTCTCCCAGAATAAGCGTTATTGCATGACTGGCTTTTAATTCAGGCTGTTCCTGTGGGTCCTTAATATCCGGCGGAACACCGAAATCAAATTTCTGTTGTTTGGTTAAAGTTGTGGCCAACATAAAGAAAGTAATTAAAAGGAAAGCCAAATCCACCATGGGCGTCATATCCACTTTAGTAGATACCTTTTTAGATCTTTTCTTTCCGCCTTTACCGCCACCGTCACCAGTGTTAATTTCAGCCATAGTATTATAAGTTTGATGGTTTAGCTTCTAATGTAGTTACCAGGCTAAACGCATAAATTCTTCTCTTCTTTAATGTAGCGATTACTTCACTAAACTTACTGTAGTTAGCATCCTGATCGCCTTTGATTGCAATTGTCAGGTCAGGATTTACTGCCTTTGCAGTAGCAATCCACTCTTCCAATTGATTGTCTGTTGAATCTGCAGGTATACCGCCCTGAGGAAATTTCTTTCTGATTTCGTCCGGCTGTGCCAGATACGAAACCAAATCCGATTTTTGCATACCAAAGGTTTCTGTTAACTCAAAAGTCATTTTTTGCTTTTCAGTCAGATTCACTTTAAAGGTGTTTGCGTATGCATCAATCATTTCTCTTCTCAATGTCTGGTCAGGCACTGTAAGGAAGATCCTGTCATCGTTGCTTATTGATATCCGGATCAAATCTTTTTCTTCATATTTCTGATTGGAAATGGAAGACGGAACATCAAACTGTGCAGGCTCAGGAACCTTCATTTTAGCCGTTAAGATAAAGAAGGTAAGCAACAGGAAAGCCATATCACACATGGCAGTCATGTCGAGAGAAATGCTGTGTCTTTTTGTTTTTACTTTAGCCATGGCTTAAGACATTCGGTTAATTAAGCCAGTACAGCTGATTCTTTTTCTTTGTGGTTTGCGGCAAAGTTCTGGTTGATACTGAAACCTACTTCATCAATGCTGTATGTCAATGTATCAATTTTGCTTGTAAACAAGTTGTAGAAAATGATCGCGAATGCGGAAGAAGAAATACCAAGCGCTGTGTTGATCAAGGCTTCAGAGATACCAGTTGCCAATGCTTCTGCATTTGGAGTACCTGAACTTGCCAATGCAGCGAAAGCTTTGATCATACCAATTACTGTACCTAATAAACCTACAAGTGTTGCTACTGAAGCAAGCGTTGCCAGAATTGTTAAGTTCTTCTCTAAAATAGGCAGTTCCAATGCTGTTGCTTCTTCAAGTTCTTTCTGAATCGCAACCTGCTTCTGATCTTTGCTCATGGATTTATCTGATGCTACCGATTTATATTTCTGTAATACAGATAAGGTAACATTACCCAATGAACCTTTCTGCTGTTCGCAGATCTCAATAGCACCGTTTACATCATTCGTAGAAAGGAATGATTTTATTTTACGTACAAAGTTATCTAAAGAACCTGAACCATAAGCCTGCTGAATAGTAATGAAACGTTCAACAGAAAATGTAATAACCATTAAAAAGAAAGACATAAGGATCGGTACTATAAACCCACCTTTGTATACAATACCAAAATAATTTCCAACCTTAGGCTCACCTGTTGGTTCAAAGTTGCTTTTTGCACCAAAGATGAAGTGGAATACAATTTCAGCAACAATAATACAAATCGGGATAACTAATAATGCGAACGTAGAGCTGAATTTTGATTTTTGTGGGATTGCTTGATTTTCCATATTAATTTAAACTTAAGATACTATTCAGATTTATTTTTGGTGCAAATTTCGGGATTACTCTATTAAGGAAATGTTAACTTTAACTTAATTCCGTTATCAATTTAATAACATTAGAATTAAAATGCTGATTGGCAACTGTTTATTTTTTTGTATTTATTTCTATATTTTTCAACATATTGCCTTATCGACTAAACTAAGATTGCTATTCTATACAAAAGTAGTAGAGATTCAGAAAAACTCCAAATAAAAACAAAATTAAATTTTATAGTTACTTAAATTTTAGTATTCATACAGAATTAAATTATGCAAGTAAACAAAAAACAGTTACTAATCATTGGCTCAGGCACCATGGGCAATGGAATTGCACACAGTTTTGCCCAATATCAATTTCCTGTACTTTTATTTGACACAAGCAGTTCGTCCTTACAAAAAGGACTGCAGCAAATTTCAACCAATTTAGAACGACAGATTTCGAAAGGTAGTATTTCAATTGCTGATAAAGAGACAATTTTAGCCAATATCACCCCTATGCAGGATCTGGAAAAAGCATGTGCCACATGCGACGTTGTTATTGAAGCTGTACCGGAACTGATTGACATAAAAAAAGATGTATTTCAATCCATTGACAGGCACTGCAAACCTGAAACCATCCTGGCAAGCAACACTTCTTCTATTTCAATTACCAAGCTTGCAAGTTTTACAGGCCGGCCGGACAAAGTTGTTGGTATGCACTTCATGAACCCCGTACCAATCATGCCTTTGGTTGAAATCATCGCAGGATTGAAAACCAGCGAACCTACGATTGAAACGATCCAGTCACTTACCCGTGAGTTACATAAAACACCTGTTCATACCAATGACTTTCCGGGGTTCATTTCCAACAGGATTTTAATGCCTATGATCAACGAGGCTATTTATAGTTATTACGAAGGTGTCGCAGGTATTGCTGAAATCGATCAGATCATGAAGCTTGGTATGGCTCATCCCATGGGACCATTACAACTGGCAGATTATATCGGTCTGGATGTTTGCCTGAACATCATGCATGTACTATATGAAGGTTTCAAAAATCCTAAATATGCTCCCTGCCCCCTTTTAACCAACATGGTACAAGCCGGATTTCTTGGAAACAAATCTAAATCAGGATTTTATGACTGGTCAGATCCTAAAAATCTTCAGATCAACAAACTGCTCCGGAAAAATTTGTAAGTCAGTTTTTATAGTTTTTACTTAAGTTAAAAAAAATGGGCCAATAATTGCTAATTATTCTAAAAACAGCCTTCTATAATTGTTTTGTATTAAGGAATTGTTTTATAAATTAGCTATAATATTGAATATTCGTTATTTCATACCACCCTTTATGTCTAAGTTAAGATTATTATTTTTTTTAACTATTGTTGTATTTTTCCATGTAAATGGAACGGCTCAAACAATTGCCGGTAAAGTACTTTCTAAAGAATGGAAAACGATAGAATATGGCTATAAACCGGATAGTATTCAAATAGACAACATCTACTACATCCATGGTGACGGAATGTTTATGTGTTCCAATAAAGGTTTGTATTATTATGTAGATTCTTTGTTCAGATTCAAGAAAATTGAAGTTTCTCCCAATCTTAAAAATTCCCGTGTAAGCATTGTAATGAAACATTTGGATTATTACTATGTAGGTTTCAGAGATGGTTATGGATTGTTCAGAAGTGAGGACTTAAAAAAATGGGAACCATTGGGTAGTGGTAAACTCGGAACCAGTAAAATCTTCTATCTGTATAGCATGGATTCTATGCTTTTTGTATGCAACTGGCAAAAAACCATTTATCTTTCGCACAACCTTGGTAAGACCTTCAGGGGTATCAGTGTTGGATTCAACGCCCTGGGCAAAAGCTATATCAATAATATTGAAAATTCAGAAGAGTACATGTTTTGCAGCATGCATGGAGATGGCGTATATTCTCTTAATATCAAAAAAGGTGAATCCTGGGAATATAATAGTAAAGGTTTACCCGAAAGTAAAAACATTGGCGATCTCGCAGACATAGGTAAGACGCTGTTTATTGCGACTGATAATGGTGTATACCGTTCCGACAACAAAGCATCCTCCTGGAAAGCCTATAACACCGGTATGGAAGGTAAATTAATTACAAGATTAATAGCTGAAGGCGGAGTTTTATATGCAGCAACAGATAAAGGTGAATTGTTTTTCTCCGAGGACCAGGCTGTTACCTGGAAAAAAATAGCCATTGATTTTATGCAGTCTCCCATTACGGGGATTTGCGCGACAGACAAAGCAATCTTTGTAGCAGTGAATGGCGAAGGTGCAAAGCCTTCTTACGTATATTACCTGCCTTTCATGAAAAAGAAATAATTAATTTAGGTATTCCCTATAAAAGTCGCCTCCCCCACACCCCAACGAATCGGGTCGGGCCGCGCCATTTTTTTTGTTGTTTTTAATTGATAATAAATTTGAATTAAAATCTGGGTTACACCAAAACAACCTTTAAT
>NZ_JBQCDF010000020.1:0-7272 GCF_051961495.1 Cytophaga sp.
GTCTATACAAAATAGAAATAATACAAATATTAAATTCTATCATAATATCCTTAATAATATACTAAATTCATTCAATATTTAATATTTATAAGTAAAACTGCTTATTTTTTTATGTATTTTTTACTACATTTTTAAATAAAAATAACAACATAGGGCTAATTTATATGCAAAAATGATCAAAAAACAAATTAAAACCTTTGAATTGAACCTGTAAAAATCAAACTAAGGGTTGAAATAAAATAAAGAATCAAATATATAATTTTTCTACGTATAGAGCAGAGAATTCACATGATGTAACAACTGTTCCATATTTCTACATTAAATTGCCTTTGCATCAAATCTGACCTTTATGCCATTTGCCAGCAACCCATTTACAGGAGAATTTATATACAATAAAGACTTCGATAGCTATACCGCCATACATACCAGCCTTCAAACAGCAGAAAGCGGATTTAAAATCTGGAGTAATTATTCCATCGAAAGTAAAAAGAACCATTTCAACAAACTGATTGCTTTAATGCAGGAGCAAAAAGAAGCTCTGGCAGCTCAAATAACCGTAGAAATGGGTAAACCCATTTCTGAAAGCATAGGAGAAATTGAAAAGTGTATTGCAACAACACAGTGGTACATTGAACATATTGAACAGCTCATTCAGGTTCACAGAACAGAATTCCGGGATGAAGGTATCAACAGCTTTGTTACATTCGAACCTATAGGAACAATCTTAGGAATCATGCCCTGGAATTTCCCATTCTGGCAGGTATTCAGGTATGCTATACCCACTTTGTTCATGGGTAACACAACGCTTTTAAAACATGCACCTAATGTACAGATATGTGCTGCAAGCATGGAGAAATTATTTCGCGATGCAGATTTCCCTGCAGGTGTATTTCAAAATATTTTCGCTTCGACAGAAGACATTGAATTTATCATCGCTTCAAATACGATTAAAGCTGTAACATTGACAGGAAGCGAAAAAGCCGGACAAGCGGTAGCAGCGATTGCAGGCAAACACATCAAAAAATGTGTACTGGAACTTGGAGGCAGCGATCCTTTTATTGTATTGGCCGATGCTCCTATTTCCCAAACTGTAACAGAGGCAATAAAAGGTCGCCTACAAAACAACGGGCAAAGCTGTATTGCCGCAAAACGTTTTATTATTCACGAACAATCTTATGATGCTTTTTTAAGCGAGCTTGCTTCATCTGTCGCAACTTTATCTATAGGAGACCCTATGCTTCCTGCAACGCAGCTAGGACCAATAGCACGCGAAGACCTGAAAGAAAATGTATCTCAACAGGTTTCCCAATTATTGGCTGCCGGAGCCTATGCTTATTATACCCATCCGTTTAATGATGCGAATTCAAATTTCTTTGCGCCAAGAATACTTGTGAATATTCCAACAGGCAGCCCGGTAAGATTTCAGGAATTATTCGGACCAGTATTCTGCTGCTATAAGTTTTCAAACGAAGACGAAGCCATTGCCATTGCCAATGAAACAAGCTTTGGCCTGGGTGCAAGCATATGGACAAGCAATATAGAACATGGCATATCCCTGTCAAAAAAAATTGAATCAGGCGCGGTCTTCATTAATGATATTACCCGCTCGGATGCGCGGGTACCATTCGGCGGAATAAAAAAATCCGGATATGGACGTGAACTTTCTTCTTTGGGTTTACTCGAATTCGTTAATATTAAAACATGCTGGATAAACGAAACAAGATTTCACTGATCTTATTTCGTGTAGGTATACATGAGTAATACATCAGGCGTAAAGCACAAAACAAAGATCACTAACGAAAGCCATCCCAATACTTTTCGTTTGAAATCAAGGGGCGTCTCATCTAAGGCCGGCGGATGCTGCACGCCAATAAAGCGGCTGATCAGAATCGCATATAACAGCCAGCCATTCTTTCCGGTAATTTCAGGAAATATGAATTCCAGCAAACATTGCCCTGTAAATACGGCCAATGCCACGAGTACTACATTTATACTCCGTTCAAACATTCTTGAGAAAAGCATAAACAAAAATCCTACATATATAAAGCTAAATAACAACTGATCCGCAGGATTCGCGGTGAAGAAATTAATTTCCAGAGGATTTACTTTAAACAATCCCAACCCTGCAATGAATACAAAAACGACAAACGCTGTTGTGGAAATTTTTTTATGCCATTCATACCCAAACAAGCCATAGATGACATGTCCGCCATCGAGTTGGCCGATCGGAATTAAATTAAGTGCTGTAAAAAACAAAGCTAAATAAGCAGCAAATATAAACGGATAATGAAATAACTCGAATTGGTTTGGGATCTTACCGCCCTGATAAGAGAATATTTTTTTAAATATCAGCAGCAATAAATTATCCCCTGCTGCAAACTCTGTAAATTCCGTTTCATACTGTTTGACAGGTTCTTTCAATTCAGAATTCTGTTTTTTATTTTGTTCATAGTACAATGAATCCAGGTGATATTTTGCATCAACATACTTATCGCTTTGCGCTTTCAGATATTCATATCCATATACGTGTTCAGCATAATCATCGCCAAACACTGCATAATCAGGATGAATTTCATAGATATATTCTTTTTCCGGCAGGGTCGCAAAGCCATAAATCAGTAAAGCCAAAGCACCAACAAAGCCAGCTAAAGGCCCGGCAATGCCGATATCAAAAATCTGCTTGCGGGAATGAATGATACTTTTCATCCGGATGAATGCCCCGAATGTACCGAAGCTAGGTAAACCGGGAAAATAAAACGGAATATAGTATGGCAATGTAACATCAACCTTATACTTTTTGGCATAATAATAATGGCCAAATTCATGCATGGTCAATATGCCCAAAAAAGTTATTGAATAATATAATCCCGATAAAACAAAGTCCCATTCGGTCTTAGCTGGCGCTCCGGTCCACTGCGCTCCCGCCAGCGTTGTAGTTGCAAGCGTTAATATAAAGAGCAGAATATGAATGCTCAGTTGTTTGTATTTCTTAAGCATGTTTCATCAATTCAATAAGCGTACTTTGTTCATCTACAAGTAGGGCATGAATGCCTGCTTGCTTTGCACCTGCAACATTATCAGCATTATCATCCAGAAAAACAGTTTCCTGTTCTGTTAATTGCTTCTGCATTAAAACCGTTTTATAAATATCAACACCTGGCTTTATCAGACCCAGGTCATAGGAATACCATACTTTTTCAAATAGTTTTTCTAACCGGGATACCTGTGTATACTTATATAAGATCGCCTGAACTTCTGCAATATGAATAGGATTGGTGTTACTTAACAGAAACAAGCGATACGTAGAAGCAAGTTCCTGAATCCGTTTAATATGATCCATTGGAATTGGAAGTAATAAAGCATTCCATGCATCCGTGATCTGTTGATCTGAAATGGAAGACGGAAGATTCAGCAACACACGTACACCGCATAAGAACTGATAATTTCCAATGATTCCTTTTTCAAAGTCTATAAACAAATTGCTCGATTTGTATCGTTGCTCGATCTCCTGAATGCTCAGTCCGGATAAAGAAGCAAATGCTTGAAATGTTAAGCTGAAATCAATGGGAATAATAACTGCTCCCAGATCCAGTATTATATTTTTAATGTTTGAAAAGTCTTTCATGAATATAAATGCTGCAGCAAAGGTAGTACGGAATACAGCAATAAAAAACCCCGCAAGATGCGGGGTTTACGTGGGCCCTGTTGGGATCGAACCAACGACCCCCTGATTATGAGTCAGATGCTCTAACCGTCTGAGCTAAGGGCCCTGAAAGGAAATATTTTTCATTTCGGAGTGCAATGTTACTGAAATGCCTTGAATTTAGCAAACAATCCCCTGAAGATTAATAAGTCCCAGTCTTCCGCATACCTACACTCCAAGTATAACAATTTGAACTTAAAGAACATCCGGCAATTTATTGCAGCCAGGGCAGCCAGTTTTCGGGATGCTGCAGTATACGTCTGTTTTTATACAAACCAAGGATTTTACCCAAGCGCGCTTGCCGGTCCAGCAGAATATCTATTTTAAAATTTGCGGAAGCAAAAGGATATTTGATGTATCCGTTTAGTAAAAACAACAGTTCCCGTAACAATTGGCTCGTCCAGTTGAATGTTGAAGCTTTATTAAAAAGAATTTCATTTCTTTTTTCAATATAAGGAGTCAGCAAAACAGAACTGTAAGCAACTGCTTTTTTAAGTTTTTTCAGATATGAAAACGTGAGACGATTAGCGGCAAGTACATGTGTAAAGTGTAGTCTTTCATTATAATGTATCGTAAACCCAATCAGTGAAAATGCATAGCCGAGTTCATTGTCTTCGCCTGAAAGCAGTGATTTACCCGTTCTGCCCGAGAGTGTGTATTGAAACCCTGCTTGCTGTAATTCCTTGTATGCATGCATGCGCATGAAACAACCTGCACCGTATACAAATCCACGCTCTATGGTAATATCTTTGCTGCAGGCAGCTTGTGCCCCTACCGCATATTGGTATGCATAGCGGTCGAACCAATCAGGGGCTTGTATATCCATCCGTGCCTGCCCTTTTCCTCCAAGCAAAGCAATTGACGCATCTACAGCCATTGCATCAAAACCCAATTGGATGTAGTCAGCATTCAAAAGATTATCATCATCACAAAACAATATAATATCATAGACAGCAGCTTGAATGCCTGCCTGACGGGCAAAACTTAAACCAGGAGTTTTTTCTTGTACTATCCGCATCTCAACAGGCTTGTCAAGCGCTTTCCAGCACTGTTCTGCCACTGCAGCAGTATTATCTGAAGAAGCATTATCCACCAGGATCAATTCCCACTTCAAAGAAGCTAAAACAATCTGCCTGGAAAGATACGTCAGTGTTTCCGGCAATATATGTGCACTATTATGACAGCAGATAATGACACTTACTCCATTCATTTTACTTTCACCGGTATTTTCTTTTCAACTTACTTAAATTATATCAAATGAACCAAACAGCAGTCAATTTATAACGTATAGCCGGAAATAGATCTGTTATAATAGTGTTATATTTGAAATTATGCGTACAAAACATGCTATTAATAATATCCTGCTCCAAACCATTACGCTGGTCTCCGGCATCATATTATATTTTTTTCTGACACCCTATATTGTCAGAACCCTCGGCAATGAAGTATACGGAATTAATCAGCTCTTATTACAAACGGTAGGTTACTTTGGAATTGCAGAATTAGGGGTAGGCCTCTCATTATCTGTTTTATTATACCGGGAATTGGTAGATAATCATATTGACAATATCAATGCATTGCTTTCTGCGGCACAACGCATATATATGATCATTGGCGGTAGCATTGCTTTTGTTGGCCTTATCTTTTCTTTTTTCATAAACAGTATCTTTTCCATCCCCGATCAATATGCCAGCGCAACTCATATTGCTTTTCTACTCTACATTGCTTCTGCTGCCCTTACTTATTTTTTCAGTGTACCGGGAATATTATTGAACACTTCACAACGCGGATATAAAACTTATTTATTTCAGTTATTAAAACCGTTTTTAACATACGGCGCTTATGTAGTATTGGTTTACTATGGCTTTTCAATTGTTGGCATTGCAGCAGCTTCCTTTGCAGTAGCAGCCTGGTATCTACTGGGTACAAACAGGAAGGCGCGTCAGGAATTCCCATGGATGAATATCTGGCAGCAGGAAAAAAACTATGCGATCCTAAAAACCAGTAAGTATGTTTTCATTGAAAAATTATTAATGCTTGTCCTTTTTCAAACAGACATTATCTTAATTTCTTATTTCTTAGGCGTAGACCATGTTGCAGGCTATGCGCTATACACGGTATTTTTTTATTATATGAAAGAGTTGATTATTATAAGCAGCAATAATATTATTAACGGCTCTGGAGAATTGTATCAAAAAGGTGAAATCAATAAAGTCTACCAGCTTTGGCGGGATTCAATGAGCATTGCTTTCTTTGTAGCTATCCATGTTTGTACAGGCCTCTATTTCCTGTTTCCATATTTCTTTAAACTCTGGATCAGTGAATCATTGCTCCTATCAAACACCGTATTATTATTTTTCACTATAAATCTTTTCTACATCATTACGCTCCATCCGACTGTAACCATACTTGGTTCCCAAAACTATTATCAAAAACGGATAAAAGGTTCTGTTGCAGAAATAATAGTAAACATTTTTCTTTCCTGCATACTCATTCCGCATATGGGCGTATTGGGGGCACTTATAGGCACTGCAGCCGGGCATTACCTGGTTAATGCATGGTTTATTCCGATGCTCTTTTTTCAATCAATCCGTCAATCATTTTCTCATTACTTTTTTATATGCCTGAGATATCTCGGTATGCTTATGATTGTTGGTACAGCAAATTATTTTTATTTCACTTATGTAGTGGTACCGTTATTAAAAAATATAGAAACATGGTTTGAATTGATTGCTGCAGGTTTGCTCTTTTTATTATTTACCTTTCCCTTATGTGTATTGCTTTACAAAATATTTGACACAAACTTTAATCAGGTAATGCTCCGGGTACGGGGAATTATTTATTTAATGAATCCTAAAAAATAAAAGGTTATTATCTCTTACGAATATAACAAACACCGTTTTTTGTTTTCTCGATTCTTACAGTAAGTTCTTCTCTTGACAAGTAATCATGTACAGCTTTCGTACAGCCATCCCAGGTGTAATAATCATCAATAATGATCAATCCACCGGGCACAACTTTCGGATAAAGATTTTCCAGACAACACATGGTAGAATCGTACCAATCCCCATCCAGGCGGAGAACTGCGATCTGTGAGCTTTTCGTAAAGACAGGAAGTGTTTCGTTAAACCATCCTTTCTCAAGAGAATAATCTTTACATCCGGATTGTTCCATAGCTTTTGCAGCAAATGACATTTCGGCTTTGCAGTTTTCATGATACGTAGCTCCAGTCTTGTCTTCCTGCCATTTCTTTGCTTCGGCGCCATCCTTTGCCGTAACGGGTGGTAATCCTTCAAAGCTGTCAAACAAAAAATATTTTCTATTATCACCTAAGATCTGAGCAATACCAGCAATCATTCCACCGCGCCATACACCACATTCCACAATGTCGCCCTGAATATTTGCGACACTTTCACACAGTTCAAGATTATCTGCATAATCGAGCATACGGATCATGGTGAACGTTGAGAACTTTTTAAAAATTGCGGCTCGTCGGCTGAGCGCAACATTATACCTGATCGCAGAACTTATATTGTTCAAGTAAATATTTATCATATGCGTGCCTATTG
>NZ_JBQCDF010000021.1:0-5035 GCF_051961495.1 Cytophaga sp.
ACACTTTTGAGAAGAAATGATAGGTTGGCAAAAAGGGTGTTTTTTTTATCCGTTCTGCCTGTCCCTGGTACGTGTAGAAATTCGTTAATGTCTGATCAATCTGAACATACATGAATTCGTTCATTAACTTTCTGTCATACATTTTCCGCATATCCAACGCCTGATTTTTTATTAATTGGGTAGCAATATTGCTGCATTCTTTTACAGACTGATGTTCATCTTCTGATACAAATTCATTTAAAATAGCTGTAAATTTTCCGGCATCTTTTTCTTCACGCAATTGCAATCTTAATACATTAATAAAAGCCAGGTGCCTATAAATAATTTTTTTCCGAATCTCACCTGTAGCAGCATGATGGTGATCATCTTCAAACTGAATGAAAGTTATAACCTGCTTGGTAAACGACCGGCTGTCGTTTACAATGCTTCCCCATATCTTTCTGGCTTCCCACCAGCGGTCATACGCCTGACTGTTGGTAAAACCCAGCAATATGGATAAGGCTGTACCAAGCACTGCTGTAATAGAAACAGGCACGCCCCAGTCGTTATAATAGTTTGTAACCTTAAGTATAACTGCTACAAAAACAACCGTTACCGAATAAGTAATATTGTATTTGGAAGATTCAAAAATATCATGGGGAACAAAACGGAACTTAGCAATCATAAGCGTATTGAAGGGGCTTTATTATAACTACTGAATTTAGTATAATATTTAAATCAATACAAGCCTTCCTTCAGGTAGTTTTCTTAAATAAAAAGAATCGTACAGCGCGTTTATATAAGCCCGGCAGCAATCTTCTACTGTAAAAAAATATGTGTGCAGAAAACGGAAAACGAATCACTTCATTTCTTTTATGCAGGTTCTTTAGAATAATCTTAGCCGCATCCAGACTTGTAAGAGATGAATCTGCAACAATCTTATGAGCCGATGAAATGATTTCCTTACTCCCTTTGCTATACTGCATAATGGAAGACTGAAAAAAAGTGGGGGTTGCACAAACTACTTTAATGTTTGTATGACAGAGCTCATGATTAAGAGATTCTGATAATGAAATCAAACCGGCTTTGGTAACGTTATAAGGACTCATGCGCGGGAGATTGGCAATTCCTGCCATGCTTGCCATATTTACAATCAGGCCATTATTTGCCTTTTGCATTACAGGAAGAACAAAATAGGTTGCATGAATCGCTGCTTTCAGATTGATGTCGATGATCCAATCCCAATGCTCAGGCGGGTACTCAGAGAACAACGTGCCCTCGCCTACACCGGCATTATTAAAGAGAATATCGATCCCCTTATGTGTTCCGCAAAAAGTATTGATTACTTTTTCCAACGATACGCTGTCTGTAATGTCAATTTTAAATACAGCTAAATTCTGAGATTGATATTTTTCAAGTGCTTCCACTTTCAGATCCAATGCTGCTATACTCCAGCCATCGTTCAATAAAAGTTTTGTGAGTTCAAGGCCTAAGCCACTGCCGGCACCGGTAATAAGAGCACGCTTAAATGGAAATTGTTTAGTCAGTCCAGGGAAATCAGTTGCATTCATCTTAGTATAAGATTTTAAAACAAAAAGCAGTCCTTGTAAACAAAGACTGCTTTTCAATATACCTAAAATGTTTTATGGTCTATAATCTCCAGGCTAAACCTGTGCGGAAATTCGTAACATTCCAGCCGACTTCAGCATATACGCCAATACTTTTTCCAAAGTAATAACGGAAACCTCCAAACGGGCCAGCCGTCGGGCCTACATTTGAATATGTTTTATCCGGATAGTCTGTTCTCCAGCTTCCTGATTGTCCATGTGTTCCCCAGCCTTCATATACATCGGTCTGTCTTTCCAGACTAACTCTGATACCAGCTACTATACCAGCATACAAATCAAATTTACGATCCCAGCCTATCAAACGATTAAAGTGAAATTCACCGCGGCCTAAAAAATAGGAATTTGTCTGAAGATATTTTGAATGTTGATAGTAGTCATCACTCTGATGATAATTACGTTCTGCACTGAACGAATTAAAAGCAATCTGCCCCCCTACTGTAATATCAGACCAGAATGCTTTTTGCAAAGAAACAGACAATGTAGGAATCTGGATGTTGTTTGTATAATCAGAGTTCCAGTGATTTCCATGACCATTGCCATTGCTGTAGCTATAATAATCAAAACCATTATAATCGCCACCACCAAAGCCAACACCAAAATCAAGGATGACATCTCCTTTATTTGTTCCGGCATCCTGACCGGCATTTTTATTTAATTGAGCAGATGCTGTCGCACCCAACAGAACAGTACATGCAATAGCTATAGTTGACAATAATGTTTTCATATAATAAATAATTACAGTTAATTTTTCATAAAAAAACAGTCCCTGTACGCATACAAAGACTGCTTATATATTAGATATCAGAAATTATAGTTTCCATACCAAGCCAGCACGGATTGCCGTAATAGCCCAGCCTACTTCACCATATACACCGATGTTGTTTCCAAAATAGTAACGGAAACCACCGAATGGACCAACCACACCACCTGTATTGATACTTGCTGATTTATGCGTATTAGGTCCCCAGGCATTTCCACCATTGCTGCCATCATAACCTTCATCATATCTGTATACTTCATTGGTTATTGAAAAACCTGCTAAAGCACCTGCATACAAATCAAATTTAGGATCCAGACCAATTAAACGATTAAAGTGATATTCACCTCTTGCGGTAAAATAAGACGTGAAATGTGTGTTCTTAATATTAGTGCGATAGTATCCATCGCCCTGATGATAGCTATCGTATTTGCTTCCGCCATTATTAATAGAAATTTGTCCGCCAATCGTAATATCTTCCCAAAAAGCTTTCTGAAGCGCTACGGAAAATGTTGGCAATTGATAATGAGACTCGTTTGTATATTTATTATTGCTGGATGAATAAGAATATTCATTACCAACAAGACCAACACCAAAATCTAAAAGTACATCACCTTTGTTTGTTGCTGCGTCCTGTCCAGCATTTTTTGTTCCTTGAGCAAAAACACCTACACTGGTAAATAACGCGCATGCAATAGCTGCTGTAGAAAATATTTTTTTCATATTTTAAATGATTAAGATTAGTACTTTAAAATAAACTAAACGATTTGTTATATACAAATGTAAATAAGCACCTGAACGATTATTTATATAAAAAGACCTATTTGTTGCAATATTACCATCAACAAACCATAGCTATTTTTTCTTTTTCTTCTTCGGCATATGCTTTTTATTATCCTCTGAATCAGCTTCTTTTAACAAGGCTTTCCAGTTATCATTCACATCCTCTGTCAGATCAAGGGTATGGTCATATTCTGTTCCTGTAATTTCTATAACATTGATTTCTTTTCCCAAAAACTTTTCCACTTCATCTAAAACAGGTTTCTCTTCCATGCTGCAGAATGAAACAGCGAAACCTTTGGCAACACCCCTTCCGGTTCGTCCGACTCTATGCACATAATTTTCAGCTACTTCAGGCATATCGTAATTCACTACATATTCCACACCTGCGATGTCAATTCCGCGGGCACTTATGTCTGTTGCGATCAATACATTAACCTTGCCGCTTCTGAATTCATCCATAGCCGTTGTCCGTGCCGCCTGCTCTTTACCGCCATGCATTGTAACCGACTTAATTCCTACACGTTCCATGGCGGCCTGCACACGATCGGCCCGCACCTGTGTACGCACAAAAACAATTACTTTGCTTTCAGGATGTTCTTTCAACAAGCGTTCCAGGAAAAAGCGCTTATCATCCATGCCAATAAAAGCAACAGAATGCGTGATATTTTTAGATACCCGTTCTTTCGGTGCGATCTGGATACGGATCGGATTTTTCACCAGTGAATAGGCCAGCTTTTTAATCTCTTCATTAATCGTTGCCGAGAAAAAAAGTGTCTGATGTTTAGACGGAAGAAATTTCTTGACATCCTGAATATCTTTGATAAAGCCAAGATCAAGCATATGATCGGCTTCATCCAGGACCAGAATCTTTACCTTGGTAATTTTAATGTGTTTTTGATAAATCAAATCAAACATACGACCAGGAGTAGCAACCAGGATATCAAAACCGTAAGCAGCTTCTGCAATCTGCGGATCCTGTGCTACACCGCCGGTAATACAAACCGTACGCAAATGGGTATATTGTCCGATTTTTTTAAACACTTCTGAAATCTGTATTGCAAGTTCACGCGTTGGAGCCATAACCAGACAAGAGATATCCGTATGTTCCGATTTCTGTACATGAATCAGTTTATTTAAAACAGGAATCACAAAAGCCGCTGTCTTACCTGTTCCGGTCTGGGCAATAGCCAGTACATCTTCCCCTGCCAGAATCGGCGGAATAGATTTAAATTGTATATCTGTAGGGCGATTAAAGCCAGCTTCTGCCAGGCTCTTCTTAATTGCCGGTGCAAGATCGTATTGTTCAAATTTCATTAAGGCAAAGATACAGAAAGTTGCTGATATCAAACCATAAGGTTTCCTTTGTTAATTAGATGTATTCAATCTATAGATCAAACCTACAAGATTTTCTTGGTTATCCATCCCATCTTTGTTAATCCAAAACTTTATAGGTTTCGTCTGTTAATCAACGTCAAAATTGGAAACCCTCGGCTTTTTTCGTTACTTGAACAATCGTTACTTTTCAGATTATGTGGTCAGCATTCTTTCGTACTAAAAATCCAAATGAACTTCACACGGAAGCAACTGCCTTAAAAAGAAACCTCACATTCAAAGACCTCACGGCTTTAGGCATTGCAGCAGTTATCGGCGCCGGCATTTTCGGCACCATCGGACAAGCGGCTTACGACGGCGGACCGGGAATCATCTTTTTATTTATTATTACTTCCTGCGGCTGTCTGTTCTCAGCCTTTTGTTATGCGGAATTTGCTTCGTCCACCAGCAGCTCCGGAAGTGCTTATACCTATGCGTACGTCAGCTTTGGCGAACTCATCGCCTGGATCATTGGCTGGGATCTGTTTATGGAATATGCCGTTGGCAACATGGCCGT